>NZ_JBOKRY010000034.1:0-32560 GCF_051972595.1 Simiaoa sp.
CACCGGGAGACCTCACATCGAGGAAGGACATTCCGTTCGCCGTGGGCGTTCGTGGAGTTTACGACAACCCTACGTTACGAGCCATGCACTCAATTCATAAATGTGTCGCAAAAGGCGCTCCACATTTATTTCATTGACGGCTGTCGAGTGTGTCCGTTGGACGCACGGTATAAAAATAGAACGAAATAACCTCTTGTGTGAGCAAGCTCCCACCGAGGTATTCCGTTCTATTTTTGCATGGCTCGTAACTCTCAAGTTATTGCAGGTAGGCGTTGATCAATTCCCAGGCTGCCTGTGTTCCGTAGCCCAGTCGCCATACTGCCACACCACCGATATTCTTCGTGGTCATCATGTTCAGCTTCACGGCGATGGATTCCGCATCCTCCAGCCAGATCTGGTAGGTAGCATTACCGGAGGTCCACTCCGCATAATTCTGACATGTCTCTTCATTCCACTCTGCCGTCACACCGGCTCTGCTCATGAACTCCGCCTCATTGCGCATGGTAATGTATTCATCCGTCACATCTGTCCCTTCTGTCTTCCACAGGATAGTGTAGAACGGAAGTGCATTGACCACCTTATTCGCCGGAACCTCCTGCAGGGTTCTGTCCAGTCCATCGGATACATAACCGATACTTGCCACGCTTCCGGGATCCTTGCTGCCATGCCAGTGCTCATCATATCCCATAATGATAACATAATCAGCAACCTGTCCCTGAATATCCAGGCGATAATAATCATTGAAATTAAACGGTACGTAATTGTCTACGGAGAGTACCAGTCCCTTATTACGGCACTGAATGGAAAGTTCTCTTAAGAATTCCACATAATGAGGTCCGCAATCGCTGCTCAGCTGTTCAAAATCTACATTGATGCCGTCCAGTCCCAGGCTGACTGCCGTATCCGTCACATTCTGCACCAGGGTCTGTCTCGCCGTGGTGGATGACAACATATTTAATGTACTGATGGATATACCGTTTTCATTAGCGTAATTAAAGTTATCCAGTACGCCCCATACCTGCAGTCCCATATTGTGGGCGGTGGTTACATAATCCGCCGTTGCAAAGCTTCGGAATGCTCCGTACTCATCGGTCATACTGAACCAGGTAGGTGCGATCACGTTCATTCCCTTCGTACCGGATACCATGGAATACAGCGTATCGTTACCGCCGACGCCACCAATGGAATGCCATCCAAGGCAGATCTTGCTGTCACCGGTGAGTGAAGTATATTCCGGTTCCTGATAATCCGTCACCGGAGCTTCGGTCTCTTCCGCGATATCTCCCAGACGCTTATTCTCCACATAGCCGATCACGGAATCCGCAGTCTTTACTTTACTCCATGTCTCCATCTGCTCTAAAATCTCCAGGGTATCTCCCTTCGCTGCCTGCGTCAGGATCGGGCTCTTCACACCGCCGCGTAAACGGACAGCTGTATCCTTCTTCAGCTGCGCCACCTGTCTGGTGCCCCATTCCGTATAGACCTGTACATGTCTGTCATAGCATTCATAGGAGTAATTTGTGAACAGCTTTACATAATCCGCAGCCACATATACCGTATCTCCTTCGACAAAGCTGATAACGAAGCCCACATCCTGCATTCCTTCCGTTGTGTTATAGGAAGTCTCGCCGAACACCGTCCGGATCACTTCCGTCGGAGTGGCATATAACAGCAGGTTCTCCGTCACATCCGCATAGAACACTTCATTCATATATTTATGCACAGTTGCCAGATCAAAATAGCAGACACCATCTCTGATAAGCGCCTGTTCTTCCACCATCTCATCCTGTAAAATAATAGCGCTTCTGTCTGTCTCTGACACCTGGTAGAATTCATTCCAGTCTGCTTCTTCTTTGCTGTAGGAATATTTATCCAGCAGCACCTTGCCCAGTGTTACGCCTCCGATCACAAGGATCAACAGGACTGCAATGATCACCGGTAATATCTTTTTCTTCATATGTGCTCCCATCCGCAGGGCCAACCTGCATCGTTTTTGCCCGTTCTTACGTTCCGCCCACATCGGCAGAACATTTTTATTCTATCACAGTTCCTCCATATAATACAAGGAACACATAAAAGTTCATTAGTACATGTTTATTCATACTTGTTTATTCATACACTGCAGGATACAGCCAGAGAGGCAATCCCGTTTTGCGCTCCTGCAGTGTATTCCCTTTTTAGATCTCAGATCTTCTCACGGGTGTGAGCTGACACTTTCTGTCCCTATATAGGAGTAAATACCGGTATCCACCATTTGCAGCAGCCTTCGACCAAAAGTATTCGTGAGACTTCCCTCAGTTGCCGCTTTCTTGCAGACACCTCTTCATTAAATATAAATGCCTCTGACAGTACTGGTAATAAAATGAAAAATTTGGAATTATGATTGTGAAATTATCCGTTGAAATATTATGACCAGACACGTATATGCCTGTAAGACATCTCCATACTATATTTTACAGATGCGCATAACCTATAGATACCCTAATACATTAACAGCTATCTGCATAATAAATAAAAATGGGATGAAATGGAACGAATCGTTCCCAGTAAATCAACAAGAATAAAGAAAAACCGTCAGCCTCCTCTCCGTACCGGAGTATCAGAGGCATCTATGGGTTAGATTATATACTGTCGCGACCTGTTTGGCAAGCTGTTTTATTAAATTTTTTTAAAGAGTGAACTGCGTCTATTGACTAAAATATAGGGAAAGTATAAGCTATATACCATACCAATGCGAAGGCAGAAAGGAAGTGTTGTCGCATGAAAATAGAAAAAGTAAATGAAAATCAGATTCGCTGCACGCTGACCCGTGAAGATCTCGCCAGCCGCGAATTGAAAATAAGTGAGCTTGCTTACGGCACGGAAAAGGCAAAATCTCTGTTCCGCGATATGATGCAGCAGGCCAATTTTGAATTTGGTTTTGAGGCAGAAGATATTCCCCTGATGATCGAGGCCATCCCGCTGAATGCGGATTGTATCGTACTGATCATTACGAAAGTGGAAGACCCGGATGAGCTGGATACCCGTTTTTCCCGTTTTGCGCCTTCCGTTACGGAAGATACCGATGAGGATGGTGACAACAGTTCCGCGGATGAGGTGCTGGATCTGTTCCGCCGCATCCAGAGCGAAGACAATACCGCAAGCGCTCCCGAAGCTCCTTCCGCATCCGCTCCCGAGGAGAATGACAGTGTACGCTCCCGCCTGTTCCGTATGGAATCTCTGAAACAGGTGATCAATGCGGCAGTAATAGCCGGAAGCCATTATCACGGGCTCAGCACTCTGTATCACGAAGAGGGCTCCGACGGGTATTATCTGATTCTGACGCAGGGCGAAGAAGATCGCGAGGTCTTCGACCGTGTCTGCAATGTCATCTCTGAATACGGTATTCCCAAGCGTTCCACACCGGCAAGCCTTACTTTTCTTGAGGAACATTGTTCCACCCTGATCGCCGAACATGCTTTACAGCGTCTTTCTAATACTTCAATGTAACAACAGATCATAACATTCAGGAGAGTTCCCACTCTGTGGGGACTTTCTTATTTTTATGGTTGTTTTATACCTGTCTCTCCCGGCGAAGATCTGCAGAAAAGAAGCCGGGAAACGCGTAACTTGAAAATATAGTCTTATTCGCATATAATAAAATTTAATACATGAATTGCTCCGTTGCAATGTAGCTTACGCAATTCCATACACATTCGAGATTACAAAGGGACGAACCGCCAGCTACAGTGGAAAGGATGTACACGATATGATTTCCGACGAAGAATTATACCGACAATATTTAAGCGGCGATGAAACAGGGCTGGAAGAATTGATGAAAAAATACGGCAACCCACTGACCTTATACATCAACGGCTATCTGCATGACGTTCACGAGGCAGAGGACCTGATGATAGAAGTATTTTCCTACCTGTTCGCCAAAAGGCCCCATATCCGGGATGGCGGATTCAGGGCTTACCTGTATAAAGCTGCGCGACATATGGCTTTGCGCCATAAAAGCATCCGGCGGCATCACTTCTGTCTTGATGATCTGACCAAAGAGCCGGAAGGTGGGAAACTGGTGGATGAGGTGATCCGGACAAAAGAACGGAATCAGATCCTGCATTTATGCATGGGTGAACTGAATCCGGATTACAGAGAAGCTCTTTACCTGACCTATTTTGAGGGTATGAGTTACCGGCAGGTCGCTGAAGTTATGGGAAAAAGCGTGAAGCAGATCACTAATATAATGTACCGGGGAAAAGAGCGTCTGCGGGGATTATTGGAACGGGAGGGAATAACAAATGCGGAGTCATGAGGAACGGATCGCAGAAGTCCGACGAAGGATTGCGGAAAAAGAGCGGCAAAAAAGGCGGAAACAGCGGCGGATCGTTGCTATTTCCTGCATAGCGGCATGCCTTGCTGTGATCTTCGGGGCTTCCTTTGTCATGCCTGGTATTTCCGGGCAAATGGTGCCGGGGAACTCCTCCGGATATGAAACGGCGGCAACGATCCTCGGCGGAGGTGCTGCACCTGAATATATCATAATAGGGTTGCTTTCATTTCTTCTCGGCGTATGCGTGACGATCCTGTGTTTTCGTGTCCATCTGCTGGACAAAGAAGAGCAGGCAGAGCAGAGGGGGGACCGCGCCAATGGAATTGATCATTAATCTTTTGCAATTTTTCGTCACCCTGCTGGGCTTCTGTCTGAGCGGCATTCGTTATCTGAGACATCGGACACTGTCATATTTTCTGCTGATTTGCTTTTATGGTTGTTTCGCACTGGGCTCCCTGTACTGGACATTGTATCTGTTATTGTTTTCCGAAACACCACGGATCTTTTATGTATCGGAATTCGGCTGGGTCTCCAGCGTTATTTTTCTCTGTCTCCTACAATATACTCTCTCCTCCCCGGAGGAAAGAAGCTTTTCCTGTCGGAAATCCCTGCTGGCTCCGCTGATCGGAGTCCCATTGTGCGCATTTTACTGTACCTTTGGTGACATTCTCTCCAACCTGCTCTGGTGCGGCATGATGATCCTTGTCTCCTATCGTTCCATCCACGGTCTTGTCTACGCAGAGACACAGACGGGAAAAGGACGGAACCTGCGGTATTTTCACATTGGAATCCTCTGCTATGTTGCGGCAGAATACGCTCTGTGGACCTCCGGCTGCTTCTGGCCGGGCGACTCCATCTTCAGTCCCTATTGCTGGTGTGATCTTCTGCTGACGGTCTGCCTTTTCGGGCTGCTGCCTGCCACAGGAAAGGCGGTGCGGACATGATCTATATTGAAAATGTATTTATCTGTATGGCCTCGCCCCTGTTGATTGCCGCCCTGTGCATGGGTAGGCGACAGGCCAAATTCTTTTTGTGCTGTCTTGCAGGAATGGGGGCATGCCTGCTCTCCGCTTACATCAATACCTTCTTTGCCACTCTTTACGCAGCAGATACGATTGCCGCCACCGCAGAGATCGCACCTGTGGTAGAAGAAGTGATGAAACTCCTGCCGTTGCTCTTTTATCTTCTTGTATTTGAGCCTGAACCGGTGCCGATAAAAAATGCTGCCATCATCGTTGCACTTTCCTTTGCCACCTTTGAAAATGTCTGCTATCTGATTCAAAATGGAGCCGGACATTTTTCCTTTATCTTTTTCCGGGGCATTGGAACGGGTGCCATGCATGTGATCTGTGGTGCCATCGTCGGCGGTGGACTGGCGTATGTATGGCAGCGCACCTGGCTGAAGATCGCCGGAACCTGCGGTCTGCTCGGGGCAGCCATCACTTTTCATGCAATTTATAATCTTCTGATCGCCTATGGCGGTGCGATACAGTATATCGCATACATTCTGCCTGTGCTGATCCTGACGGCAGGGAAACTGATCACCCGCCGCCTTACCCAGAATCACAACTGAATCCTGTCTTTTGCGGAGCTGCTGTCGGCAGCTCCTGTTTTTTTGAAAAAATTTGATTTTCAGGTGAGAGTTTTTTCGCTTTTTTGTACCTAATTAGATGAAGGGCATATGTATTTTATGACTTTACTTTCCGAAGGGAGGTTTTCAACGATATGTATGATACAGAAAAACGGGTCGAACTGGTGAAAAAACGAGTGTTTGAAAAATATCGCCGGAAGGAGCGTCGCGGGATCTGCCGGCTGTCTGCCCTGTGCACGGCACTGTCTGCGTTCCTTGTGGGAACGGTGCACACAGCAACCGGCCAGACGCAGATCACCGCCCGGGGAATGTACGGTTCTATCCTGCTGCATGAAGACGCCGGCGGTTATGTGCTGGTGGGGGTAATTTCTTTCGCCAC
Source organism: Simiaoa sp. (assembly GCF_051972595.1). NCBI lineage: Bacteria > Bacillati > Bacillota > Clostridia > Lachnospirales > Lachnospiraceae > Simiaoa > Simiaoa sp. The sequence continues at coordinate 6,286 of NZ_JBOKRY010000034.1, forward strand.
GGCGGTCATGATCACAGTACTGTGTATCAGACTCCGGGAAAGAGAACACTGCGGACAAGGCACGGGAAAAGGAAATGCATCACAACAACGGGAGGGAAAAAATAAATGAAAAAACAAAGAAGACGGATCTATGCGGCGCTGCTTTGCAGTTCCATGGTACTTTCTCTGGTCTCCACGCCGGTATCGGCAGCAGAAACCGGACAGCTGACAAATCCCCCGACATCCACAGAGGGTCCGGGTTCCCCGGAAAGCGCATCGGGAAATGAAGCAGCAGCGGTTCTGAACGGACTGTCCGTGTCTGCGTTGACCGCAAACCGTGTGGCAAAAGTGACGACAGCGAAGCATCTGACTGACATGCTGGCAGACAGCAGTGTTGTCAAAATCACACTGGCGGAAAATATTGATATCGACAGCACCCTGACGGTCAACCGTACTGTGACACTGGATTTGGATGGTAATGTACTGAAAAGGACCGGCAGCGGCAGCGTAATCAAGGTGGAATCAGGCGGCAATCTGACGATTCAGGACAGCAGCACATCCACACCACACAAATTTACCCCGGGCGGTGACGGCTTATGGGGGCTGGACGAAACCGGCGGCTCGGAAATTGTCTACGGCGGCATTATCACCGGCGGTAATACCTCGAATGGCGGCGGCGTGTATGTAGTGACCGGTGGCCAGCTGACCATGACCGGCGGAAATATTGTCGGCTGTCTGGCAACCTACGAGGGTGGTGGCGTATACATTGACGGACTGCGTGGCTCAAGTGATCAAACTGTCTTTACAATGACTGGCGGCAGCATCACAGGATGTCAGGCAAACGGCACAGACGGTGGCGGTGGTGTGAATGTTACAAAGGGTACATTCACCATGAAGGGCGGCAGCATCATTGCATGTACCGTCACCGACCCCGTCTACAAAACCACCGTTTGCGGCGGTGGTGTACATATCCGGAACGGAGGCAGCTTCACCATGTCCTCCGGTACGATCAGGGACTGCAGTTGCATCGGCAATCCGGTCTATGGCGGCGGCGTGTATGTCGGAACCGGTCAATTTACCATGGAGGGCGGAAGCATCACAGGATGTCAGGCGAACGGTGGTAGCTTTGGCAAGGGTGGCGGTGTCTACAATTGCGACGGCCAATTCACGATGATCGGCGGCATCATTGAAGGCAACTGCACAGCAAGCGGCAGCGGCGGCGGAGTGTACAACGCAAAAGTCCTGTTCGCCAACGGCGGCGAAATTGCCGGCGATGTAATGAACGGTGATAGGTATCCTTCCGGCACGATCACCGGTAGCGGCGGCACCAGGTTTTCCGGCAAAGTAATCAACAACAAAAATGAAGACGGTAATAAAAGCATCATCGAATGCGGTACATTCACTGGAGAGGTAAGCAATGAAGGTGAAATTATAGGCGGTGATTTCAGTCAAGCCAATCTGAGCGGTACGCTCGTGATCACCTTTGACCCAGACAATGGAGATCAGAGCAGTACCAAGGAAGTGCATTTAGACAGTGACGGAGCGGCACTCACCCCGCCGGATCCCACTCCCACCAAAGAGGGCTATACACTTGACGGATGGTATTGGTATTACAATAACAACGGTGCGGAAACAAAATGGAACTTTGACACGGATAAAGCCAGATACACCATGACCCTCAAGGCAACATGGACGAAGAACACGACTCCCATCATTCCCGGTAACGGCACCAGCAATATCGTAGAGCAGTATAAGACTGACGACAGCAGCTCAGGAGAACAGACCGACCGTGAAGTTCCCTCTCCTGTCGTGAAAAACACCACCTCCTATATGACCTATACCGTACAGGCAGGTGACACTCTCTGGGCAATCGCCAGAAAATACAACTGCTCCATAACCGGGATCATGGCAGCCAACAGTGACCGGATCAAGAACCCGAACCGGATTCACGCCGGCTGGCAGCTTAAGATTCCCCAAAGCGGAGCGCCTATCACAGGCGGCACTCCCGATGCTGTTCTGCCTGAGAATAAGAAAAATGGGATATACATCGTCAGACAGGGCGACACCCTCTGGAAAATCGCCAGAAAGTACGGCTGCTCCGTGGCTGAAATCGTTTCCCTGAACCGGGAACTGATCCGCGACCCTGCTCTGATTTATTCCGGTTGGGGACTGAAAGTACCACAGAATTAGTCTCCCTTGAAAGAATCTACCGTGCCAGTCATACATCATAATGTCGGATCAGATAATATATCTAAGGGAAAAAGGCAAAAAAAGACGGCCAAAGGCCGATGATCTGAATTCCTTGAATTCTTTAGATTTCTCAAATCCGCGCAATCGGCGGACACATTTCGATTGCGCGGAAATCTGAGCTATGAAATTCCATAAATACTTTGTTTCACCTGTGTGCCCCGGTCAGGTGATGTTTCCAAAACAGACATACAAAGCTTACAGCTCCTCGATCACTTTCATAAGCTCATCTACATCAATGCCATGTACCATAGCTGCCTCTTCCAGGGTCTCTCCCTGTGAAGCAGGGCATCCCAGGCAATGCATTCCTGCATCGAGGAGTACGGGAGCTACTTCAGGATTGGCACGTAAGATCTCACCAATGGTCATGTCTTTTGTTACTCCGGTCATATCGGTCTCCTTTCTGCCGTATAAGGCTTTTTTAGTATAATACTTTCCCCCATATTTTACAAGAATATTCTTGTACATCAGCATTTGTTCCTTCCCCGTGATCAGCTCTGCCGCACACCACATTCATAAAAGCATTTGCTCCGCAAATGGCGCCACTTCGCAGCTCATCTTTTATTTCATGTTGGTGCGCTTTGTCCATGAAAAAGAGGTTTTCGTGCTTTGTGTGCAAGCACCCACGCACGGCAATCTCTTTTTCATGTCAGAGCTGATGTACAAAAGCGCGTACATTACCTAAAACTGTTGACACTTACCCTTGTCAGGTAGTACACTTTTATCGTAAAGAAACAGCTTGGGATGCCAGCGCAACTGGTACTCTCAGTTGATAATATTAATTGTTTTTACCAAAAGGAGGTAAATTTTCATGGCAGAAGCATGGAGAGGCTTTAAAAAAGATGGCCACTGGGATGTAGACGTCAATGTACGTAACTTCATCCAGACCAACTACACTCCGTATGATGGAGATGAGAGCTTCCTGGAGGGACCTACCGAAGCAACTGATAAGCTTTGGGGCAGACTTCAGGAGTTACAGAAGGAAGAGCGTGAGCATAACGGCGTTCTGGAATGCGAAACAGAGATCGTATCCAGTCTGACCGCTTATGGCCCTGGCTATATTGATGAATCTATGAAGGATCTGGAGCAGATCGTTGGTCTGCAGACAGACAAGCCTTTAAAGAGAGCATTCATGCCTTATGGTGGTATTAAGATGGCTCAGCAGGCTGCAAGCACCTATGGCTACGAAGTAAATGAAAAATATGACAAGATCTTCAATGAGTATCACAAGACTCACAACCAGGCAGTATTTGATGCTTATACCGATGAGATGAAGGTTGCTCGTCATACCCATATCGTTACCGGTCTTCCCGATACCTATGGTCGTGGACGTATCGTAGGCGACTACAGAAGAGTTGCTCTGTACGGTATTGATTTCCTGATCGAGGAGAAGAAGAAGGATAAGAAGAACTGCGGTACCGGCGTTATGACCGAGGATATCATTCGTCTGAGAGAAGAGATCGCTGATCAGATCAAGGCTCTGCAGGGAATGAAGGAAATGGCTAAGATCTACGGTTACGATATTTCCGGCCCCGCTACCAACGCTAAGGAAGCTATCCAGTGGTTATACTTCGGTTATCTGGCAGCTATCAAGACCCAGAACGGTGCAGCTATGTCCGTTGGACGTATCTCTACTTTCCTGGACATCTATATTGAGAGAGACTTAAAGGAAGGCACCCTGACCGAGAAAGAAGCTCAGGAGCTGATCGACCATATGACCATGAAGTTCCGTATGGTTAAGTTCGCTCGTATTCCTTCTTACAACCAGCTGTTCTCCGGTGACCCCGTATGGGCTACTCTGGAAGTTGGTGGTATCGGCATGGACGGCCGTCATATGGTTACCAAGAACGACTATCGTTTCCTGCATACTCTGGAGAACATGGGACCCAGCCCCGAGCCGAACCTGACCGTTCTGTACTCCAGCGCTCTGCCTGACAACTTCAAGAAGTATGCTGCTAAGATCTCTGTTAACACCTCTTCCATCCAGTATGAGAACGATGATGTTATGAAGCCTATTTGGGGCGATGACTACAGCATCTGCTGCTGCGTATCCGCTACTCAGACCGGTAAGGAGATCCAGTTCTTCGGTGCTCGTGCTAACCTGGCTAAGTGCTTACTGTACGCTATCAACGGTGGTAAGGATGAGAAGCATCTGGACAAGGACGGCAAACATATGCAGTGTGGTCCTGAAATCGCTCCTATCACTTCCGAGTACCTTGATTTCGATGAAGTTATGCATAAATACGACATCATGCTTGACTGGTGTGCATCTCTGTATGTTAACATTCTGAACCTGATCCACTACATGCATGATAAGTACTACTACGAAGCAGCTGAGATGGCTCTGATCGATACCGATGTAAGAAGAACCTTCGCAACCGGTATTGCAGGTCTGTCCCACGTAGCTGACTCCCTGTCCGCTATCAAGTATGCTAAGGTTAAGGTTATCCGTGATGACCAGGGTTGTGCTGTAGACTTCAAGATCGAAGGCGACTTCCCTAAGTACGGTAACGATGATCCCAGAGCTGATGAATTCGCTGTATGGCTGCTGAAGACCTTCATGGAGAAGATCAAGAAGAACCACACCTACAGAAATTCCGAGCCTACCACTTCCGTACTGACCATTACCTCTAACGTTGTATATGGTAAGGCTACCGGTGCTCTGCCTGATGGTAGAGCAGCTTACACACCGTTCGCTCCCGGTGCATCACCTTCCTACGGTGCTGAGAAGAGCGGTCTGCTGGCTTCTCTGAACTCCGTAGCTAAGCTGCCTTATGAGTATGCTCTGGATGGTATCTCCAATACCCAGACCATGGCTCCTTCCGCTCTTGGTCACAACCTTGACGAGCAGAAAGAAACTCTGGTACGTGTAATGGATGGTTACTTTGATCGTGGTGCTCATCACCTCAACGTTAACGTATTCGGTACCGAGAAGCTGTTAGATGCACAGGCACATCCTGAGAAGCCTGAGTACGCTAACTTCACCATCCGTGTATCCGGTTATGCTGTTAAGTTCATCAGCCTGACCAAGGAGCAGCAGGATGACGTTATCGCAAGAACCTGCCATAAGAGTCTGTAATTCTTACAGGTTTCTAAGATAATAGGATGTATATGGGGCCGGGCAGTAATGTCCGGTCCCTTTTTGGGTACACTATTCAAAGCCATTAAATATTTTCGGATGCTCGTCGAATGCTTGCATTCATAAGAGTATTTGAAAATATTTATTTGGCGAAGCCATCTCCATGAGCAAAAAGAAAGTTCCGAAGGAACGATTTTGCGAATGGAGTTTTGAATAGTGTTAACTACACTCACCCCCTCAGCTGCCTGCATGGCAGAGAATGGAGATTATTACAATGATCAAAGGCAGAATTCACTCATTAGAATCCTTCGGCGCAGTAGACGGACCCGGAATCCGCTATCTGATCTTCCTCAAGGGCTGCAATATGCGTTGTCAATATTGCCACAATGTAGATACCTGGAATCCCGACACCGACAATCTGATGACAGCAGACGAGCTTCTGGATAAGGCAGAGCGTTTCCGCAGCTACTGGGGCAAAGAAGGCGGCATCACCGTCAGCGGCGGCGAAGCTTTATTACAAATCGATTTTCTGATCGATCTCTTCCGCAAGGCTCACGAGAGAGGCATCAACACAAACCTTGATACTTCCGGACAGCCTTTTACCAGAGAAGAGCCCTTCTTCTCCAAATTCAACGAATTACTGAAATATACCGATCTTGTCATGTTGGACATCAAGCATATTGATGATGAGGAGCACAAAAAACTCACCGGCCATACTAACAAAAACATTCTGGACTGCGCAAGATACCTCTCCGAACAGGGTATCCCCATGTGGATCCGTCATGTACTGGTACCCGGAATCACTGACAATGACGAATATCTGAAGAAAACAAGAGAATTCATTGACACTCTGGATACCGTTATGAAGGTAGAAGTTCTTCCCTATCACACATTAGGAGAATATAAATGGAAAGAGCTGGGAATTCCCTATAAGCTGGAGGGTGTGGAGCCCCCCACCGAGGAGAGAATTCAAAATGCGAAGAAGATCCTGGAGTTTAATAAATATAAATAAACAACTGTAACTAATGATAAAAAATACTAAATAAGACTTGTATTCAAGCCCTATTTATATTACAATACTAATAGTTATATTGATAAATTTGTATCAAGCAATATGATTTGATACACGCAAAATAGGAGGAAAAGATTATGGCATTTGTTATTGGTGATGCTTGTGTAGCATGTGGAGCTTGTGAGGCACAGTGCCCCGTTGGCGCTATCAGCATGGGCGACGGAAAGTTCGAAATCGATGCAGATAAGTGCATCAGCTGCGGTTCCTGCGCAGGTCAGTGCCCCGTTGGTGCTATCGCAGAGGATTAATTCCTGACTTAGAACGCAACCCGGAAAAGGCATTTCAGAAAATGAAATGCCTTTTCTTTTTTTCTGCCTTATTTTTATCATTCTCTTTTGGATTCACAGATGTTTCTTTCGGCTGTTTTTGCAACCGTCCTTTGGTCTTTTTACGTAACAGCTCGTCCATCTTCTGATAATATTCTTCGCTGCGTTGTTCCAGCCTGCGATCCCGCTCTTCCTCACGCTCTTCTCTGCTGCGGAACTGATAATCCAGTTCTTTGACCATGCTCTCCTTGAGTTCTCTGCACAGTTCCTGATTATTCTCCCTTACTGCTTCACGGATCATCTGCTGCAATATCCACTGCAGTCTTTTCACCTTCTCCTCCCGGTTTTCGCCTGTCAGCGAGGTCTCCTGCGCCGATGATGGTACTGTTTTCTTCACTGTCTCATCTACAATTTCAATTGCCATACGCGGTGTGGCAGCCGTTTCTTTTTCTGTCTTTTCTTCCGGCAGTACATCCAGTTTCCCGTCCTTTAATATCATTTTAATTGCTTTCAACTGTAATCCCCTTTCTTTCATGCTCTTGATCTCTTTGAAGCGTTCTACATCTTCTTTCGTATAATAGCGATGCCCCAATTCGTTACGCTTGATGGGCAGGTGCAGTTCTTCCTCCCAGTAGCGAAGCACATGGCTCTCCACCTTTACCTGTTTTGCCGCATCCGAAATCAATAAATACTCTCCCATAATCTCTCCCTTTCTAAATTATCAAAATATGAAAATGCGAAATAAAAAAGAGAACAGGTACAGGGGATTTTCCCTTACTTGTTCTCTTTCGTGTTTTATATTCTGTATTCGCAGAATACTTAAAAATCTTTTTTTCTGTCGTTTTCCAGGTTGGCAAACTTGGTATACTCCGGCAGCCATGCCAGCTGTACGGTTCCGATCGGACCGTTTCTCTGCTTGGCAATGATGATCTCTGAGATACCCTTGTCCGGTGAATCATGGTTGTAATAATCATCACGATAGATGAACATTACAACGTCGGCATCCTGCTCGATTGCTCCGGATTCACGCAGGTCAGACAACATAGGTCTGTGATCCGGTCTCTGCTCTACGGCTCGGCTCAGCTGGGACAGTGCCAGTACCGGCACGGACAGCTCTCTGGCTACCGCCTTTAATGAACGGGAAATATCGGAGATCTCCTGCTGTCTGGAGTCGCTGCTTCTGCCGCCGCTGCCTGACATCAACTGTAAGTAGTCGATGATGATCATGGACAGTCCATTTTCCTGCTTCATTCTCCTGCATTTGGAGCGGAGCTCTGCAATGCTGATACCGGGGGTATCATCGATCATCAGCCTGGACTTACCGATGACACCGGCGCTCTCAATCAATCGTTCCCATTCCTGATCATTTAACTGACCGGTACGGAGCTTCTGTGCATCCACGCTGGATTCCAGGGAAAACATACGGTTGATCAGCTGCTCCTTACTCATTTCCAGACTGAATATGGCTACCGGCAGATTCTGCTTAAAAGCTACATGCTGCGCGATGTTCAGTACAAACGCCGTCTTACCCATAGAAGGACGGGCTGCGATCAGCACCAGGTCGGAGGGCTGCATCCCGGCGGTACGATAATCCAGATCAATGAATCCGGTGGCAATACCTGTAACCGTTCCGTGAAGCTTGGATGCCTTCTCGATCTTGTCCATGGCATTCATGACTACCGTACGGATCGGCACGAATTCCTTGACGTTTTTCTTCTGTACGACCTCGTTGATCTTACTCTCGGTGCTCTCTAAGATCGTGTCCAGGCTCTCCTTGCCACTGTAACAGGTGTTGGCGATCTCTTCATTGGTACGGATCAGGCGTCGCAAGGTAGCCTTCTCCGCCACAATTCCCGCATAGTATCTGATGTTGGCGGAGGTAGGAACCGCTGCGATCAGATTCGTAAGAAAGTCCAGTCCGCTGACTTCAGGCGGCACATCCTCCTTCGACCGCAGTCTGTCCTGCAGGGTTACGAAGTCGATCGGTTTCCCCTCGTTGTTCAACTCCACAATGGTATCAAACACGATGCCGTACTGACGATTGTAGAAATCATCACCCGATATCTGTTCCGTCGCCGCCGCAATGGCTTCCGCATCAATGAACATAGATCCGATCACTGACTGCTCCGCCTCCAGGCTATGGGGCATTATTCTTTTGATTACATTTTCATCCATTGCCGGCATGGGGTCTTCTATGCCTCCGTAACTTTCACCGTCAGCTTCGCTGCCACCTGCGGATGAAGCTTCACTGTCACTTCATAAGAGCCGAAATTCTTCAGGCTCTCGGGAAGCTGAATCTTTTTCTTATCGATTTCAATGCCATGCTGCTCCTTGCAGGCAGCTGCGATCTCCTTGGAGGATACGGAGCCGAAGGTTCTGCCGCCTTCTCCTGCCTTGATCTTAACCACGACCTGCTTAGTCTCCAGTTCTGCAGCCAGTGCCTTTGCAGCATCCAGGTTCTCCTGTGCCACTTTTTCTTCATTTGCCTTGTGGAGCTTCAGATCATTCATGTTCTTGGAGGTTGCTTCCACGCCGATCTTTTTCGGTAAAATATAGTTCCTTGCATATCCTTCGCTGGCTTCGATAATATCACCCTTTTTGCCCAGCTTCTTTTCATCCTGAAGTAAAATAATTTTCATAATAGTAACCTGCCTTTCCTGTCTCTAAATCTCTCCGGATTCCAGCATATCGTCAATGGTGTGTTTTAATACGCCGATGGCTTCCACCAGTCCAACGCCTTCCATCTGGCACGCTGCGGTGTTCATGTGACCGCCGCCGCCCATACGCTCCATAATGATCTGTACATTAACTTCATCAATGGATCTGGCGCTGACATAGATCTTGCCCTGATAATCCGTAAGCACAAAACTTGCCTTGATTCCTTTGATATTCAACAGTTCGTTGGCTGCCTGTGCCCCAATGATCGTAGGGCTGGGCAGATCCTCTGCGGTACACAGAGAGATTGCGAAGAACTGTTTGTAGATTTCCGCCTGACTGACAGCATCTGCCTTTGCCTTGTATTCTGCGGCATCCTCACGGAACAGCTTTCTTACACGGGTCACATCTGCACCATTTCTACGCAGAAATGCTGCCGCTTCAAAAGTGCGGACACCGGTCTTGGTCATAAAATTGTTGGTATCGATCATGATACCGGAGTACATGCAATCTGCCTCTTCCGTACGGATCTTGATATTGTCATAAGTGTACTGCAGGATCTCGGATACCATCTCGCAGGCAGAGGATGCATAAGGCTCCACATAGGATAACGTGGCATTTTCTATGGTCTCCGTGCCCTGTCTGTGGTGATCCAGAACCACTACGGATTTACAGAAGCGCAGCAGATCCGGGCATTCTGTAATGGACGGCTTATTGACATCCACGACTACCAGTACGGTGTTGCTGCCTGCCATATCAATTGCCTGCTGGCTGGTGATGATCATATCTTCATCATATTCCGGATTATTCTTAAACAGCTCTACCAGGGGCTGAACAGAAGTCGTCGCCTCGTTCAGTACAATATGAGCTTTTCTGCCCAAAGTCTGGGCAATCCGGTAGATGCCCACTGCAGATCCAAAGCTGTCCACATCCGGCATCCGGTGACCCATAACGATGACACGGTCCTTGCCGGTAATGATCTCCCGAAGGGCGTGGGCTTTTACTCTCGCCTTGACACGGGTATTTTTCTCTACCTGTTGACTCTTGCCGCCGTAGTAGGTAATGCTCTCCGGGGTCTTGATGACCGCCTGGTCGCCGCCACGTCCCAGTGCCAGATCAATGGCAGTACGGGCGAACTCATAATTTTGTGCATAGGTCAGACCATCCAGTCCGATACCGATACTGATGGTCACAGCCATCTCGTTGCCGATGTTAACAGTCTTCACTTCTTCCAACAGATCAAAACGGCTCTCCTGCAGCTGTGCTACCGCTTTTTTCCGCATGATCACGAGGTACTTGTCCTTCTCCAGCTTTTTGCTGATACCGTCCAGGGAAGCGATGTATTTGTTCACCTTACGGTCAATCAATGCGATCAGCAGAGATCTGCGGACTTCTTCCACGCTCTCCAGTGCTTCCTCATAGTTATCCAGGTAGATCATGCCCACCGTTAGGCTCTGATCATCTACTTCCTGCAATGCAATATGCAGCGCAGTCTCATCAAACAGATATACGGCGATCAAATAGCCGTTGTACCCTTCCGCATCGATCATATCACTGTATTCCGCCATCTCCTTAAGAGAGATCTTGCGGAATTTTGCCACATATTCGCCGCCCTCGTATTCCAGTTCATACTGCGCCTCATCCACACCGGAATCATCCGGGAGCCTGTCCCTGGTAATGGTAGGGAACAAGGATGTGATGGACTTACTATAGCCCTTCGGCTGATGTACGACATTTTCAAAAGCAATGTTCGTCCAGATCACTTTGCCGGAATCGTCCAAAAGTGCATACGGCAGATCCAGATCCCGTAACAGCTTTCGCTGGATCTGTCCATACTCCGTGGCAAAACTGATCAGCTCGTTCATAATGATGGGCTTATTGTAGAAATACAACGTCAGCGTAATTGCAAAATAGAAGATCGTAAATCCGAAAGTAAGCAATCCGGCACGAAAATCCAGCATGAATACCGCAGCATCAATTGCCAGCAGCAAAAGTCCCAGATACAGGGTGAACTGAATATATGTACGGATTCTTCCCTTCAGTTTGATTCGTTTTTTCATCAAAGAACACCTCTCAATGTTTGCGTTCGACAACTTCTATTATAACAAATAATAAAGCGCTCCGCCACCATATTATTTTGACGAATAGACAATATTCCTCTGTCAAATTTGTGCTTTTTGTCAGCATTTCAGGTTAGAATCGATATTATCTGCATAATTCCCAGAATGCCACCGCACTTGCTGCCGCCACATTCAGGGAATCCACACCTCTTGCCATGGGGATGCAGACCGTATAATCGCAGTCTGCGATGGTGTCCGCTGCCAGGCCTTCCCCTTCCGTACCCAGAATGATTGCAAGCTTTTCCGCTTCATGTAATACCCGTGCATCCGGTGACAGGCTGTCTTCCTTTAACGCCATGGCTGCGGTACGGTATCCCATGCCACGCAACTGTTCCATAGTGCGATCCGCCCAGTCTTCCGTCCCCAGAAATGTCCAGGGTACCTGGAATACCGTCCCCATGCTGACTCTCGCCGCACGACGGTACAACGGGTCGCTACAGCCTGCGGTCAAAAGTACCGCATCAATCCCCAGTGCTGCTGCGGAGCGGAAGATTGCTCCTACGTTCGTGGGGTTCACCACATTTTCCAGGATAGCGATGCGTCTGGCACCCCGGCACAGTTCCTCCATCTTCGGCAAAGTTCTCCGTCGCATGGCACAGAGCATGCCACGCGCCAGCTTGAAGCCTGAGATTTGGGATAGAACCTCGTTAGATGACACATAGGCAGGAATTTCCTCCGATATCTCCATGATCCGCCCAAGGACTTCTCTTCCCTTCTCGGAATCCGCTTCTCTCTGCTCCATCAAAATAGACAACGGTTCATATCCCGCTGCCAGCGCCCGCAGGATCACGTTGGCGCTCTCCGCAATGAACAAACCGGGAGCCGGTTCGTAATAGCGGAGCAGCTGTACTTCCCTGCGCTCATTATAAATCTCCAGCTCCGGTGTATGTAAATCTGTGATTGGTATTATTTTCATGCTGCTTCGTCTCCATGCATACGTCGAAAAAAGACCAGCCACTTTTGCGGCTGGTCTCTTAATACTGTCTTAGTCTGAATTATTCAGCTACATAAGGCATAAGTGCAACGTGACGTGCTCTCTTGATAGCAACGGTCAGTGCTCTCTGATGCTTTGCGCAGGTACCGGTAATACGACGAGGAAGGATCTTACCTCTCTCAGATACATACTTCTTCAGCTTAGCTGTATCCTTGTAATCGATTACGTTATCTTTACCGCAGAATACGCAAACTTTCTTTCTTCTGCGCATACCGCCTTTTTTTCTCATCGGAGAATCGGTCTTCTCAGTCTTATTAAAAGCCATTATTATTACCTCCTATCGGAATCTGTCAGGGCAGAGGCGGGTGTCAGCTCCGCTTGTCACTGAAACTTAGTTAAAGGGTAATTCTTCATCGATGCCGTCAGGGATGTTCATAAAACCATCACCGGCTCCGGAAGGAGCGGGGGCATTATTACCACCACCAAAACCAGCGTTCTGGTATCCACCGTCATTATTGCCGGCAGATGCATTCTTGCTCTCTGCGAACTCTACGTTCTCAGCCACTACATCGGTAGTGTACACACGCTGTCCATCCTTATTGGTATAACTGCCGGTCTGGATACGTCCTTCCACAACGAACTTTGTTCCCTTGTGACCATATCTCTCGATAAACTCGCCAGTCTTACCAAACGCTACACAGTTAATAAAATCAGCATCCGGCTCGCCATCACGCTTAAATCTTCTATCTACTGCAATGGAAAAACGAGCGATCGCTGTTGCGGTAGCTCCCTGAGAATATCTCACCTCAGGATCCCTTGTTAAACGTCCCATAAGAATTACTTTATTCATATTTCGCTTCTCGCTTTCTGTTTATGCCTCGTCCTGTCTAACGCATAAGTATCTGATCACGTTGTCCATGATACGAACACGGCTCTCGATCTCTGCAGGAACAGTGCTCTCAGCTTCGAATCTGATGAAGTAGTAGAAAGCTTCTTTCATCTTCTGAACTTCGTAAGCAAGCTTCTTCTTGCCCCACTCGTCCACTTCTGTGATGTTGCCGCCGAATCTCTCAACCAGTGCCTTGCACTTGTCAACAACGGCTGCTCTCTCATCATCCTCGATCTTAGCGCTAACAACAACGGCTAATTCGTACTTGTTCATGTTAGTTACCTCCTTTTGGTCTCTGGCCCATATTTCACATATGAGCAAGGAATAAAGTGTCTCACGAAGAAACATATTACCATATCCACGTGCACTTTTCAAGCTTTTTCAATGATTTCTTTCACATTTTTTTCTAATAATTTCCGTGCGATCATAATCTGGTGACCGCAGCCAAGACATTTCAGTCGGAAGTCCGCTCCCACGCGAAGTACTTCCCATTCTCTGCTGCCACAGGGATGTTGTTTTTTCAGTTTCAATACATCTCCCACATTAATATCCATAACACTCTTCCTCGTCTCCCTTGCCTATATGTCCACTCCTGTGCCGGCACTTCGCAGCCGGTACCTGTAACCTTGTTCCTATAAGGATGTCGGGGTCAAAGGTCCCCGACTTTGATACCTACGGATTGCTTCGTGCTACGCACTCTCACAATCCGACCCTCTATTCGCATATCGTGGGATTATCATCCCACTTTTATGCTCATATCGGGGCGGGTCCTATAAGTTGTTCGCCATGAAATCCTTCACTATTCCAAAAGCTTCTCTCAGCAGATTATTCGGTACTGTGAGAGGATAAGTTCCGGCTGACAGTCCCTCCACATGCAGATATCCCTGCTTCTTCGCAATGGCAAGAGCCCGGAACATATGAAAATTGTTGGTGACAACGACCACACTGTCCTCCGATTTATTCAATAGTTCTCCACTGTAGATCAGATTCTGTGTCGTATTCGTGGAAGCATCCTCCGTAAATATCCTCTCCGGATCGATTCCGGCATCCGCAAGATACCCTTTCATCCCCTCCGCTTCGCTGACAGGCTCGTTATAGCCCTGTCCGCCGGACACGATGACTTTCGTCTCCGGATTGGCATTCAGGTATTCTATGGCTTTATCCAGACGTTTCTGGAGTACATAGCTTGGACCGGTAGTCTTCCACTGGGCTCCCAGTATGATGACGTAGTCCGCTCCCGCCTCTGCTTTCGCGCCGAACTGCCCGAAGATCATTCCTTCTAATATAAGAAGCAACAGCATTCCAGCTGCCACCAGCGCGCGGAATGTCATCCGGATCCAGCGTGGGATTCTCTCCTGCACGGATTTATGAGTCAGTATCCAGCCCCACGCTGCACAAAATATGGCGATCACGCCCCAGATCAGGAAAAAGAAACTACCAAAGCCGACAAACAGCCCGATTCCCACACAATACAGCGCGCACAGCACCGCAAGAACATACAGCGCCCTTGCTCCGTAGTGCTTCTGATCCACGCCTCTGCCTCTGGGATCCAGATAGATCACTTTTTTACTTTTTTCCACCGGAATCAAGCGGTCCCTCTTCATACATCCTCCAATCTTTCCCTATGGCTTATTGTAGCATATCTTGCTCGCCGGGCTCAATACCACATAGTTTAGGGTTTTCTTAATTTTTTAAAAATTTTTCTTTTACCGGCACCGACTGACTTGTACCCCGCGGGAAAATGTGATGTAATTAATATGATGCCAGGGTCAAAAGGTCTAAACCCATATGAGCTTGCTCATAAGTGGGTGAAAGACCTTAGGACCCGCCCCCGATATGAGCATAAAAGTGGGATGATAATCCCACGATATGCGAATATTGGGTAGGATTGTGATAGTGCGTAGCACGGAACAATCCGTAGGCATCAAAATCAGGGGCTTTTGACCCCGATATCTTAGTATAATACATAAAAAAAGAAGGATTCTTATGTGCAGACCGACCCCGAAAAAGATTCTTACAAAATGTCTTCCTATTATAATCCTGTTTTTTACTGTCCTCCGGATACTCGCCGGATTGCGGATCCCTTATATGATCCTCGCCGACCAGCGCTATGACGACCGGATGTTGTTCGAAAATGCCTACGATCTCTTAAGTGGTGTATGGCTGGGCAGCTACGACGCCTATACTCTCGCGAAAGGAATCGGCTATCCGGTGTTTCTGGTTCTTGCGAAAAAATTATGTCTGCCCTATTCCGTGCTGCTGGCTCTACTGCAGGCTGTGGGTTCCTGGCTGTTCGTCCGCGCATTATCCGTCAGATGGAAGAATCCCTACGGACAGACGCTCCTGTATCTGCTTCTGTTATTTTCTCCCATCAGTCTGACGCAGCTGGTGACACAGCGCCTGTACCGTATGGCCATTGTTCCCGGAATGGTGCTGGTTGTATTTTCCGGCATGATCGGTCTTACCCTGCGCAAGGAGCTGCCCTTAAAAAAGCAGCTTCCCTGGGCGGTTCTGACCGGCGTGGCTCTTGCCTTTTTCTGGCAGATCCGGGAGGATTCCGTCTGGATCCTGCCGTTTATCGCTGTCATGACGGTGTGGAATGTAGGCTATGTGATACTGGCACTGCATAAAAACCGGACAGGACGGCAGCTTTTGCTTCAATGCCTCATGCTTCTGCTGCCGATATTACTTCTGTTTGGCGGCAACATGACGATTTCCGCCATTAATCAGGTCCACTACGGTGTATTCCTGACCAACGATCGCACGGAGGGAAATTTTGCCGAACTGATGTCCCTGTTCTATCATCTGCAGGGCAATACGGAAACAGGCTCCGACATCTGGATCTCCAGGGAGACTATCGCCAGAGCGGAGGCCGTCAGTCCGACCCTGCAACAGCTCCAGCCGCTATTAGATTCCTATGTGGAAGACTGGTCTACGAGTAACGGAGAGATCCCCGGCGACCATTTCAGCTGGGTGTTACGGGATGCGGTACAGGACTCCGACGATTCCCCGGATGCCGTCAGTGCGCAGACCTTTTATGGCAACGTTCTCTCTGAGCTCCATGCAGCAGTAGAACAGGGTGATTTAACAGAAAAACAGGATGGTGCGCTCTATTTTTCCTCCCAATCCAGAGGAATATTACCTTCGGAAATTCCGGGCATCCTGTCCGATACTCTGCAAAACGTATGGAAGATCGCCGGTTATACGGACTGTGCCCTAAGCAGCTCTGCCAAAAGTACCGGGCGTCTGTCGGATATCCGCCGGATGGAGGCATTTACCTCCTGCCTGGCAGTGTATCCTACACTGTCACAGTTTCAGGCAGCAGATTACGATTCCATTGTCGACGAGACCTTATATGATTTCAATGAAATTTATAGTTCCGGTATGGTATCTCTTCTGAATAAAATGAATGCCGTCTATCAGGTGTCGGGAAAGCCCGTATTTTTGCTGGCTCTGCTTGCTCTCTTTGTGCTGACCGTCCGCGTGATCCATGGACTCTTCCACGGAGACCGAACCGATCTGGAACTGTGGATTCTAAGCTGTGGGATTCTGCTCAGTGCTGTTTTACTGCGATTTGGCTGTGGTCTGTTTACCGGATGGTTTACCGACGATATGCAGAAATTCATCAACAGCTTTTATTCCTGCGGTGTCTACATCCTGCTGCAGCTGTTTAAATATCTGTCGATCGGTACAATTTACGCCAGCCTGCAGCCGGTACTGAAACAATATTTTCATAATTTTCGTAATTCTCATCAGGAAAAGGAGGAATAACTTATGGAAAATTTGGAGGAACAGATCAAGGAATTGCAAAAGATCATTGATACCTACGATAACATTGTATTTTTCGGCGGTGCCGGCGTCTCCACCGAAAGCGGGATTCCGGACTTCCGCAGCGTGGACGGTCTGTACCATCAGCAATACGACTATCCTCCGGAGACCATATTGAGCCACAGCTTTTACCGTTCCCATCCGGAAGAATTTTTCCGTTTTTACCGGAATAAGATGCTCTTCCCAAAAGCTCAGCCGAACGCCGCCCATAAAAAGCTGGCGGAGTTGGAACGTGCCGGAAAGGTGCGTGCTGTGGTCACGCAGAATATCGATGGACTGCATCAGGCCGCCGGAAGCAAGACTGTCCTGGAGCTTCACGGCTCGGTACTGCGCAATTACTGTGAAAAATGCCATCAGTTCTATGGTCTGGATGCCATCTTAAACAGCACCGGCATACCGCACTGCGAAAAATGCGGTGGCACCATCAAGCCGGATGTGGTACTGTACGAGGAAGGACTGGATGAAAAGACGATAAATGCCGCCGTCAGATACATCCACGAAGCAGATGTCCTGATCATCGGCGGCACTTCTCTGGCTGTCTATCCCGCAGCCGGGTTAATTGATTATTTTCAGGGTGATAAACTGGTGGTCATCAATAAAAGCACAACCCCCAGAGACAAAAATGCGGATCTCCTGATCCAGGGACCGATCGGGGAAGTATTTCACTCGATCCAGAATCCGTAAGAGATATCCTGTTCTCCGCTGATATGATAAGCATCTTCCACATCAGCGCCCCAGCTGTTGATACCTCCCACACCTCTCACTGCTCCCAGAATGGATAACACCGTCCTGCGGGCAGGAGGGAGTTCTTCATGATGCATGGCATTTTCCAGTTCCTGTGCCGTATAAGGCAGACAAGAAAATGCGAAGTCTTTTCCCTCTTCCGCGGTTATTTTCAAACGGCTGCTTCTTCCTTCACGGTCTGTATTATCCAGGGACGTCTTCCTGACGATCTCCAGCCATTTGGTCTGCATATGCATTCCGCAATCCTGAGGCACCATATAAGGTGTCACCGGCAGTCCCTGTACTTCATACACACCGGGGATTCCTCCTGCCATACGGTCCGGATAGGTCTCTCCTGACAGCCCTTCATAGGTATACCGCTCCGCTGCGGTGGGCATCAGAAACCTCATTCCGAATACCGGGAGCTCCGGCAGACCCTGTTTTCCACAATAATCTGCCTGCACATGGATTCTGCCGTCCGTTTCCACCGTATAAGTCACTATCACTTCCGTCGCCGGAACCGTCGGTGTCTCATACGTATAGATGATCTCGAATCTGTCGCAGGTCTCTTTTCCGGTGTATTTATTATTCGCCGGTGCCAGCGGGATGGCAATCTCCTCTCCATCCATCCGGGCCTCTACCCGGCTGCAGCGTACAAAACGATCCGCGGCGGACCATACTGCACTGCGGAATGCGAATCCACACCCTCTGTCATTGTCCGTGACCGCGCGCCAGAAAGCCGGTCGGGGAGTCCTGTACAGCCACTCTTTGCCGTCCTTATATAAAGACTCCATGCCTCCGCATCCCACGGAGAAAATATAGGAAAAATCCTGTCCCTGTATACCGATAGTCGCATCACCGATTACGATTCTGAGTGCCATAATAATATCTCACCTCCTGCATTGCCGGTTTTTCACTACGATCTGCGAATAAGATTCCGTTCCCTGAGAATTCATAATCACTGGGTCTGTCATCAAAATCTCCTCCGTAGCGCAGTACTCTGCGTCCCGTCACTTCGTCCTTTACCCACAGTGCCTGGTCTATATAGTCCCAGATAAATCCACCCTGGTACATCTCAAAGCGGTCCAGCAGGTCCATATAGGAATTCATTCCACCCAGGGAATTGCCCATATCATGCATATATTCGCACAACAGATACGGCTTTTTCGGGTCGTTTTCCAGATAATCTATAATCTCCTGCGGATATGCATACATCCGGCTCTCCATATCGGAAATCACATCCTCATATGCCTTGTTATGGAAAACACCCTCATAGTGCACCAGACGCAAGTCATCTTTTTCCTTGAAAAACTGCTGCATCGCAGCGATATCATCCCCGGCATAGGATTCATTGCCCAGGGACCAGAACAGGATTGACGGATGGTTCTTATAACATTCAAAATTCGTTCTGGCGCGGTCCACTACCGCTTCCTTCCACTCCGGTACAGAACCCGGTACATTCCAGGAGGGCTCTACGTCACCCATCTTCTGCCAGGAACCGTGGCTCTCCAGATTCGTCTCTGCCATCACATAAATTCCGGCTTCATCGCACAGTCCGTACCATTCCTTGCGGTCCGGATAATGACAGGTTCTGACCGCATTGATGTTGTTGCGTTTGAAGCAGGCAATATCCCATTTCATGTCTTCCATTGAAATGCATCTGCCGGATGCTGCATTCCACTCATGACGGTTCACGCCACAGATCACCAGCCGCTCACCATTCAGCTTCATTACCTTATCCTGCGGATCCAGCACAAAATCACGGAAGCCTATTTTATACGGCACCACTTCCGTCACTTCCCCCTCACTGTCTGTCAGAGTGATTTCCAACTGATATAAGTACGGGTTCTCATGGCTCCAGGGGATTACTTTTTCTGCCAATGTTTCCCGAAGATGCAACGTCTGCTCCGCCTGTGACTGCAAAATCTGTGTCTGCTCCAACAGGCATTTCCCGTTGGCATCCGACAGGCATACACGCATTTTGCCCGGACGCTGTCCCTCATCCTCAGCAGATATTTTGATTGCTGCATCTAACGTGCCTTTTCCATCCTCTACGGATAAATAAGGCTTCGCCCAGAGGTCTTCCACGTGCCACTGCGGCTTGGCATATAATTCCACACTCCGGAAGATTCCGAAAAAGCGGAAGAAATCCTGATCCTCCAGAAAAGCAGCCGTACTGCGCTTATGCACTTCCACCGCCAGCAGGTTGTCCTTTTCCTTAATATATGGTGTCAGATCGAATTCGGAGGGAGTAAAGCTGTCCTCGGCATATCCCACGAAATGCCCATTCAGCCAGACATACATTGCCTGTTCCACACCTTCGAAACAGATGATTACCCTTTTCCCCCGCAGACCTTCCTCCAGATGAAAACGCTTGCGATAACTTCCTACGGGATTATACTCCGCCTCACTGAAAGCACCTTCTGCCAGACCTTTCCCCAGTGTGTAAGCCGGGCGGCGGTAGATTTTCCCCTCCCAGGGATACATGTTATTGATATAATGAATTTGGTCATAACCTGCCAGTTCAATATGCCCCGGCACACGGATCGTATCGAACTGTGCACTATCGGCATTTTCCCGGTAGAAATCTACCGGCCGGCTTTTCGCATTCACCGAATAGGCGAACTCCCAGGTCCCGTCCAGAGACTGTACCAGGGAGCTTCTTCCCTCTGCCGCCTCTTCCGTATCCTGATAGATCGGATGATCACTGTGGGCCGGCAGCTGACCGACCCGGAACACCTGTGGGTCATCCAGCCATCTGATATCTGCTTCCATTTTGGTCCTCCTTATTTATCCCTTTTCTATTATAATAATTGTGAATTTTCTTCCACGCAACAAGTATTTCTCTCTTTCGGAAAAAACAGATCCAATGATACAACGCTACCCGGAAATCAAGATTGTTGTGGCAGCATATGTGAAAATATGTTAATCTATAAAGGTATTTGCCTTATATCCACAAATGATAGGAGATTTCGTCTATGTTATCCACAATTGAAGCAGTCAACAGTGTTGTCAACAATTTCATCTGGGGCGTCCCCGCCATGATCTGTATCATCGGTGTCGGTCTGTATTTAAGTATCCGGACCCGTTTCCTGCAGATCCGCAAGTTCCCCTACGCCATGAAGGTGACACTGGGACGTATGATGAAGAAAAAAGAAGCCTCCGATGGAGCCCTGACACCTTTCCAGGCGGTATGTACCGCTCTTGCAGCTACCGTTGGTACCGGTAATGTGGCAGGTGTGGCAGGTGCCATCGCCATTGGCGGTCCCGGTGCGGTATTCTGGATGTGGATATCTGCGCTGCTCGGCATGTGCACCAAGTTCGCTGAGGTAACACTTGCTGTACACTTCCGCGAGACCAATGCACATGGCGACCTGGTAGGCGGTCCCATGTATTATATTAAGAACGGACTGGATAAAAAATGGCACTTCCTGGCGTATTTCTTTGCCGCTTTCGGTGTGCTGGCTGTGTTCGGTACCGGTAATGCCACACAGGTCAACACTATCACTACTGCCATTGATTCTGCTCTGAGCAGCTTTAACGTACTGCCTGCAGATGCTGTGAAGCTTGTCAACCTGATCATCGGCGTGGCACTGGCGATCATCATCGCCCTGATCCTGATCGGCGGCATCAAGCGTATCGGCAATGTCACCTCCAAGCTGGTACCTTTCATGGCGATCATGTATATCGTGCTGGCACTGGGTGTGATCTTTTTCCATATTAAGTCTGTACCTGCTGTATTTGCTTCTATTATCGAAGGTGCTTTCAATCCCGCTTCCGTGACCGGCGGTGTGGTAGGAAGCTTCTTCATGAGCATGAAAAAGGGCGTATCCCGCGGTATCTTCTCCAACGAAGCCGGTCTTGGTACCGGCTCCATCGCCCACGCCTGTGCCGATACGAAGAAGCCGGTAAAGCAGGGCTTCTTCGGCATCTTTGAGGTATTCGTGGACACGATCATCATCTGTACCATGACAGCGCTGGTCATCCTGTGCAGCGGCGTACCCGTAAATTACGGTGAAGCTGCCGGTGCGGAGCTGACCATCAGCGGATTCACCGCTGTCTACGGCAACTGGGTATCTGTCTTTACCGCTGTGGCGATGTGCTGCTTCGCTTTCTCCACCATCATTGGCTGGGGACTGTATGGTACCAGATGTATCGAATTCCTCTTCGGTTCCCGCTCCAACAAGCCTTTTATGGTGCTGTATTCCCTTACAGCTATCGTAGGCGCTACCATGAACCTCGGACTGATGTGGAGCATCGCCGAGACCTTCAACGGGCTCATGGTCATCCCCAACCTGATCGCTGTGTTCCTGCTGTCCGGTGTTGTAGTGAAGATGACAAAGGAATATTTTGCAAAAGAGAACTAAACGAGAAGTTTCAATGCACTGTACAATACTACGGCATCGGTGAATTTTCTCGGATTATATCCGCTGCGCTCCGCAATACGGTTTAACTTATACTGCAGGCTGTTCTTATGGATGAAAAGAGCTTCACTTGTATCCTGCAGAGACATTTCTTTGACAAAATAGACCTGCAGCAGTTCCTTCTCTTCGTCAGTCAACGTTCCCAGTACTTTGTTGCGGTACTGGGAACGAATTTCTTCTGAGGTATCTGCCAGCAGGAGTTCATAATCCAGATTATCATAACACACCAGATTATCCTCTTCCGTTGCACACCGCAATGCAGCCTTTGCGCATTCAAACGACTGTGCACATCTCTCTACTGTTGCGGCATTTCCAATACCAATCTCCAATACGTTCCGATAATTCTCCGAAAGCTTTCTCAATGCCCACTTTTTTTGTTCCAGCAGATTTTCTTCTATGATCAGAATATATTCATTCGGGTAATTGTATCTGTAAAATCCCGCCTGCATCTGGGCAAACGTCTGTGTAATAGCCGACTGGATCATAAACAGGTTGTTCGGATTGTATCTGGAATTCAGTTGCACCACTACCACACGGCAGACAGATTTTTCCGTCAGACCGTTTTCTTGTAACGTATCCTTCAGGTAACGATCCGCCAGCGGTTCCCGGTTCACCAGACAACGGATCACGTAATTCAGGCGGTTCTTCTTCTGAGCTCCCAGCGCATCCAGTTCTCTCTCTTTTAACAGGATGTCCGTGATCTTCTGTGCCAGATATGCGTACTTTCTGACCTCCTCCACTTCTCCGCTGATACCGATCACCGCTATGATCCGCCTATTATAGGTAATGGGAATATTGATCCCTTTGCGTGTCCCACGGAAACTATTGTCATCGGTGACTTCTATGGTATTCCCTTCCAGCACGACCCGGTAGCCCACCTCGTGATAGGTTCCGACACGGTCCCGGTCGGTACTGGCCACAATTATTCCCTTTTCATCGATGAAGTTGATGTTCTGACTGCAGACATCTTTTACCGTATCCACGATCTGCTGTGCCATTGCTCTGCTGATAAGTTCCATATTCGTCCTCATTTCCGCAATGTCTTTTGTGCCGGGTACATGCCGGTGATAAATATAGCTTGCACCTAAAGCCATTACTGCATGGTTCTAAGTTCTACAACATACGCGCTGACTAATAGTGCCTCAATATGCATATACGGTAAGTCTGTACCATGCTATCCGTGATTATTCACTATATATGGTATACATAACATATTATCTTGTACATTTCAATATACAAATGTCACGTATAACATTTTTAATTTCCCGGCTCTCTACTATAATATCATTATAAAGTTCACGCGCGAACATTGATCCGTATCATTTCACATAGCGATAAGAGGAGATCCGGGGGATCCACTCCGGCCGGAAAGGAATTTATGAACGTAGTAATTGCAATTGATTCATTTAAAGGAAGTATGACCTCCATGCAGGCAGGATTAAGTGCTGCCGCCGGCATCAAACGTGTCTATAAAAATGCTTCTGTCACAGTGCGCCCCCTGGCAGACGGCGGAGAAGGCACTGTGGATGCGCTGGTAAACGGCTGCGGCGGACGTATGACGCAGGTGCAGGTAACGGGTCCGGTAGGACGGCCTGTTGTCTGCCAATACGGTATTATCGATGAGACAAATACCGCCATTATCGAGATGTCCGGGGCCGCCGGCATTACGTTAGTAAACGGTGAGGAAAAAAATCCCTTGAACACCACCACTTATGGTGTGGGAGAGGTAATTAAAGATGCCATTCAAAATGGCTGCCGACATTTTATCGTGGGTATCGGCGGCAGCGCCACCAATGACGGTGGTGTAGGAATGCTGCAGGCGCTTGGGTTTGGTTTTCTGGATAAAAACGGGAATCAGATCAGCTTCGGAGCAAAGGGGCTGCAGAATCTGGAATCCATCACAACCGAGCATGTGCTTCCCGAGCTTAAGGACTGCAGTTTCCGCGTTGCCTGCGATGTCTCCAATCCTCTCTGCGGTGAACAGGGCTGTTCTGCAATCTTCGGACCTCAGAAGGGCGCTACCCCTACTATGATTATGCAGATGGATAAATGGCTGGCTTATTATGCCACCCTCGCCAGAGAGCAGTTTCCTCATGCGGATGCAAAATATCCCGGTGCCGGAGCTGCCGGCGGAATGGGATTTGCCTTTTTAACCTTTTGTAATGCTACTTTGGAATCCGGTATTAAGATTGTGCTGGATGAGACCAATCTACGGCAGTATGTGCAAAATGCCGATATCGTCATCACCGGTGAAGGACGTCTTGACGGGCAGACGGTCATGGGCAAGGCTCCGATCGGTGTTGCCAAAATTGCGAAAGAGTACAGCAAACCGGTACTGGCATTCTCCGGATGTGTCACCAAAGATGCCGTGGCCTGCAATGCGGAAGGTATTGATGCGTTTTTTCCTATTTTAAGAGTTGTCGTATCTCTGGAAGAAGCCATGCACACCGACAATGCAATGACAAATATGGCAGATACGGTGGAACAGGTCTTCCGCACCATCCATACTTTTACAACTGTTTCAAAATAGAATGATCAAATCACATTAAATTACAAAAGGAGTTAGCTATGGAATTCACAACCCTCGGGGCTCTCGTCGGCCTCATCATTGCCATTATACTAATTATTAAAAAAGTACATCCCGCCTACAGTCTGATCCTGGGTGCTCTCATTGGCGGTATCGTAGGAGGCGGCGGTCTGACCGGCACTGTAGGCACCATGGTATCCGGTGCACAGAGTATGATGTCATCCGTACTTCGCATCCTCACTTCCGGTATTTTGGCCGGTGCTCTCATCAAGACCGGGGCTGCGGAAAAAATCGCGGATGTGATTGTCAAGAAACTGGGGCAGCGTTTTGCTCTGGTATCTGTAGCTGTCGCTACCATGATCATCTGTGCCGTAGGTGTCTTCGTTGATATTTCCGTAATCACGGTAGCTCCCATTGCCATGGCGATTGCGGAAAAGGCAGGATATAATAAGCCGTCCGTCTTGTTGGCCATGATCGGCGGCGGAAAAGCCGGTAATATTATCTCTCCGAACCCCAACACAATTGCCACGGCGGAAGCCTTTCAGATAGATCTGACTGCATTGATGATCCGTAATATTGTTCCCGCATTGGCCGCGCTGGTTGTTACCATCCTGTTGTCTACCTTACTTTCCAGGAAATCCGGTGTTATGGTTACGGAAGCGGATCTGGAACAGGTCACTGATAAGAATCTGCCTTCTTTCCTTGCAGCCATTGCCGGTCCTGTGGTGGTGATCCTTCTTCTGGCGTTGCGTCCGATCGTAGGAATCTCCATCGACCCTCTGATTGCGCTTCCCATCGGCGGTATCGTATGTATGTTATGCTGCGGGCAGATCAGGAATATTATTTTTTATACGGAATTCGGACTGAGCAAAGTAGTGGGGGTATCTATTCTTTTGGTAGGAACCGGTACTTTGGCCGGAATCATTAAGGCTTCCAATATTCAGTATGACATGATTGCCTTACTGGAAGCGGGTAATCTGCCGTCCTTCCTGTTGGCACCGATTGCCGGTATTCTGATGGCAGCCGCTACCGCATCTACCACTGCCGGAGCCACGATCGCATCCCAGACCTTCTCCGGTACGCTTGTTGCAAGCGGAGTATCCGCTATCGATGCCGGCGCCATGATCCATGCCGGAGCTACTGTAGTCGATTCCCTGCCCCACGGCTCCTTCTTCCATGCGACAGGCGGCTCTGTGAATATGCAGATCAAAGAGAGAATGAAGCTGATCCCTTATGAGGCCCTGGTCGGCCTGACCAGCACTGTTGTTTCAAGTATTATTTATTTACTGTAAGAATGAGGATTGACTGGAATTTGAGTACGCTGTAACTTGAGAGTTACGAGCCATGCAAAGTCAAAACAGAAACAGCGATCTGGGAGCTTGCTCACAAGTCGCTGTTTTTGTTTTTGACTTTATACGGCGACAGCCGTCAATGAAATAAATGTGGAGCATCTTTTGCGACACATTTATGAATTGAGTGCATGGCTCGTAACGTAGGGTTGCCGTAAACCCCACGAACGCCCACGGCGAACG
>NZ_JBOKRY010000035.1:0-32277 GCF_051972595.1 Simiaoa sp.
TCTTAGCTCAGCTGGGAGAGCATCTGCCTTACAAGCAGAGGGTCATAGGTTCGAGCCCTATAGGCCCCATTTTTATGTCCGGAATTCTTAAATCGTCTTTATGCGTATGCATAGAGGCGTTTTTTTATGTTTTGGAATTATTTGTATTTATGGCACATTGACGAAAAACGAAAGAATAGCTATGATGGAGTAATACAAGTACCGGGAAGGTGGGGAAAATAATGGAGCAGCGCATTTTGCAATATCGAAAACAGATAGATGAATGGCTGACAGAAATGGAGCAGAACGTACAGACATTGTCACAGCACGGTGAATACGCAACGCAGGCTATACAGAGACAGTCGGATACACAGAAAACTAACATAGAGAAAAATGACATAGAGAAAACGGATACCGAGGAACAGACCATACAGGAAATGGTTCAGGACAAGCTTAAGGAGCATCTGGTGCAGGTAGGATTTTTCCAGCATGAGCGCCTGATCCATCTGATCGTTACGGTGACCTTTGCACTGTTAGAAATGTTGGCAATTGTCTTAAGCGTAATTTCGGACAGTCTTTTCACCTTATTACTCCCAATAGTGATCCTGATTCTGTTGATCCCATACATCCGCCACTACTACATCCTGGAGAACGAAGTGCAGAAAATGTATGTGCAGTACGACCGGATGCAGAGACTGCAACAGACAGCAGCCGGGAGCAAAATCGAAAAACCAGAGAGGTAACAGAAACCATACAGTGAAAATAAACAAACGAAAAAGATAAGGGCAAAGTTATGAGGACTTCGTATAGTAAAAAACATAAAGCAGGAATATCTGTTCTGTCCGGACTGACTGCGGCGCTCCTGTTACTTACCGGTTGCAGCAAGTCCGAAGAGACGGTCTATCAGATCCCGGAGGACAGAAAATTGATCGTCTATACCGCTCACAAAGCAGATGTATACGAACCGATCATCAAGGAATTTGAGGAACGTACAGGGATTTTTGTAGAGCTCAAAGCAGGAGATACTTTGGCGCTTTTTGATGAATTACAACAGGATGCACCCGGTACCTTTGACGTCATGTTCGGCGGAGGTGTTGAAAATTTTGAGGAGTGCAGAGACTATCTGGAACCTTATAAGGTCAGCGAAATCGCCCAAATTGCCGAACAGTATCGCACGGAGGGAGATGCCTATACGCCTTTTTCTGTGCTGCCTACGGTATTTATCTATAACAATAAACTGGTCTATCCGGTAGCTGCGCCCAGAACCTGGGAGGAATTGCAGACCGATCGCTGGAAGGGAAAGATTGCATTCGCAGATCCCACGAAATCCGGCAGTAGTTATACAGCACTCTGTACGATGCTTCAGGTATCGGATCAGGATGAGCAGAAGACGCTGGAGACCTTTACCGGTGCACTGGATGGTTACTTGTCGCCCTCATCTGTGGCAGTACTGGAGGAAGTCAATGCAGGTACCAGACTGGTAGGTATTACCACGGAGGGAATGGCGAGACAGAAGATTCTGGAAGGGGCAGATATTACGGTGATCTATCCTACGGACGGCACCAGTGCCATACCGGATGCCACAGCAATCGTCAAGGGTGCAAAGCATATGGAAAATGCTAAATTATTTCTGGAATTTACCGTAAGTAGTGATGTACAGAGACTGGTGGAGGAAGTCTTTTTCCGGAGAACTGTCCGCAATGATATGGAAGAGTATGCAGCACGGGAGCAGACAAAATTAAAAACGATCGATTATGATATTCATTGGGCTTCTCAGGAAAAGGAAAAAATTCTGAACACATGGGAGACGTTACAGGGGAGAACAGATGAAAAAGTGGATTAAAAGATCGTTTCACAGACAGTTGCTGGTCTGCTTTGGTGTAGTTGCGTTATTGCCGTTATTGCTTTTTGGGGTATCTCTGATCCAGACTATGGAGACCAAGATCAACAGCGATTATGAGAAAAAAGTAACAGAGCAGGCGGAACAGATAGATGCCGGCATATTGGAATTGTTTCAGGAGTTCGAGGCGGTAGTGGAGAATATAAATGCTAACACCCGCATCGTGGAACAGATAGGTGAAGATGATAACTGGTCGAAGAGCAAGATTTACCTGCAATTCTATCGGGAAGTGACTGATTACAGAGAATATGCCCAATTTGATCTGTATGATAAAAACGGAAAATGTATTTACACTACGGCACAGAGAAGTGCCAAGAGGGATCTGCCTGTATACTGGGGCATTCTGAAGGCAGTCGAGGATAGTAAAGAGACGCTGGTGCTACGGCGGGCAGATACTAATGACAGCAATATTTTATTGTATGCAGCGGGAAAACTTATGGGAAAAGACAGTATACCGGAAGGCTATATTGTGATCAGCATGCGCGCAGAAAATTTTGAAAAAGTGCTTCATGATAAGGGAAATTCCAAAGCGGAGGTAGCAATCATGGACCCCTTCTGGAGAACCATTTATGATAATGGTGATCTGCAGGAAGAGCAGATCCGGGAGGAACTTATGGTTGGTCATAAGCTGCTGGGAGTATATCGTGCCGGAGAACTGCTGATCCAGCCGCTGGGAGAGAGTGGATTGTATACTGCATTGTCCTGTCCCAGCGTGTTTTCGACAGAAGTATTGAACTCCATGTACAGTGTGTTGATCGTGATGCTGACCATCAGTGTCATTCTGTGTGTTCTGGTGGCTTCCCGGCTGGGTAGAAATATGACCCGTCCTATTGAACGGATGAATACGGCCATGCGTACACTGCAGGAAGGAGACCTCACTGTCAGAATCGTCTCCGACAGAGAGGACGAGCTGGGACAGATGTCCCGGAACTTTAATATTATGGCCAACGAACTGGAGCAAAGCGTGCAGGATAAGGTGGAGAAGCAGAAGGAACTTAATGCTTCCCATATTGCCATGATGCAGGCACAGCTGAATCCTCATTTCCTGTATAACACACTGGACACCATGAAATGGGTGGCGAAGGCCAACCATATCCCGGAGATCGCTATCATGGCGGCGGGACTGGCGAAGATCCTTAGGACCAGTATCTCCAAGAGACAGTTCATCTATCTGAAAGAAGAACTGGAACTGGTGAACTGTTATGTAGATATCCAGAAGATCCGTTTCAATGATAAGTTCTCGTACACCGTGGATCTGCAGGAGGGACTGGAAGAATGCGTGATTCCCAAACTGATCATACAGCCCATCGTGGAGAACTCGGTACTGCACGGATTAAAGGAGAGTGAAGAAGGAAATATCCATGTGCGGATCACAGAACAGGAAGCTGTCCTGTGTATTGAAGTAACTGATGACGGTTGCGGCGCTCCCGAAGAACGGATGGATGCCATCAACCACAGAAGACAGGAGCAGCTGGTGGGGCATATCGGGGTCTCTAACGTGGATACCATTATCCGGCTGACCTATGGGGAAGAATACGGCATCCATATGGAGAGTCTTACCTCAAACGCCGAAAACCCTACGGACGGACAGCGAACAGAAGAGGAAGGCGAAGTCCACGGTACGAAAGTGACATTACGACTGCCGGTAAGATACGGAGAAGCCTGAGGAACCGATACAGAACAACGGACAGAGAGGAATTTTTACCGGATAGTGGGGAAATACCGAAAACGGGAAGAAACCATGGAGGGAGTAATACGATGTACAAAGTGATCGTGATCGATGATGAGATGCTGGTGCGCAGAGGAATCGTGATGGAGACAGACTGGCAGGCACTGAACTGTGTGGTTGTGGCAGAAGCAGGGAATGGGATCGAAGGTCTGGAAGCCGTGCGGAAATATCATCCGGATCTGTTGATCTGCGATATCCGTATGCCCAAAATGGACGGCATCGAAATGCTGAAGGAACTGCGGGCAGAAGGCAATGATGTCAGTGTGATCTTTTTAACTGCTTACAGTGAATTCTCCTATGCGCAGAGCGCCCTGAAATTATTGGCAAGTGACTATCTGTTAAAGCCTTTTGGAGACGGGGAACTGGAACAGGCAGTGAACAATGCACTGGGGAAACGTAAGAGGACACAGGAAAAATTGGAAAACAGCAAGGATGA
Source organism: Simiaoa sp. (assembly GCF_051972595.1). NCBI lineage: Bacteria > Bacillati > Bacillota > Clostridia > Lachnospirales > Lachnospiraceae > Simiaoa > Simiaoa sp. The sequence goes on from NZ_JBOKRY010000035.1 coordinate 4,045, forward strand.
GCCGCTTCCCGAACTGGTCTTAAATAAAGGCGACAAGAGTAAATATGTTATGGCAGCCGTAGACTATATCTCCGCTCATTATGGGGATCCGGAATTGTGTGTGGCAGAGATTGCAGAGCACCTGGGGATTAGTGAAGGACATTTGAGTCATACATTCAAAAGGGAGACGGATTATACGGTGGCGGCATACATTACCAGAGTGCGTATGCGTACTGCCATGAAACTGTTGAATGACTGCCGGAATAAGGTGTATGAAGTCGCAGAACAGGTAGGCTATCGTGATGTTGCACATTTTTCCAGCAGCTTTAAGAGGATTGTTGGTGTCACTCCCTCCGAATACCAGGATAGAAGCATGTAAAACCACAAAGATGCACAAAAGAAACGACGAAATAGCAGAAAAACTATACATAGTATCAGAAATATTAAAATAATAACAGTTTTACCTTATACAAATTGCTGAATTCCCAACGTATAATAGAATCATCAGAACGGAAGTGGGAAACATCCCATTCCAAGTAAGTGGACCATAAAGGGTTATACAAACTATATGTTTCAAGGGAGGACAGCATATGAAGAAAAGAGTAGTATCGTTACTTATGATCTGTGCACTGAGTGTTGGTATGTTAGCCGGATGCGGCAGCAGCGAGACACAGAACCAGGCAACTGGAAGCGCAGATAACACACAGACAGCCGGAACCGAGACGGTGGCAGAGACTAAGACCCCGGAGGTAGCCGACGACGCAAATCTTACTGCAACTCAGCAGATCATCAAACAGGCAGAAGGAATGACCATGGAGGAACTGGCACAGAAGGCCATCGAAGAATCCAACGGCAAGACCTTTTACGGTGTAGGTAATTCCAGCCGTGGTAAAGCAGCACTTCCTCTGTTCATCGAGTATCTGCAGTCTATCGATCCTTCTTACAGCATGGAATTTGACTGGCAGCAGCCTAAGAACAACAAGATCTTTGAACAGCTGACCGCTGATTCCCTGAAGCCGGAAGGAACCTTCGCAATGACCCTGATCCAGGATGGTAATCAGATTGAATCCAAGATGACACAGACCGGAATACTGGATACGTTCATTCCCAAGGAATGGGCAGAGGCTAACGGAACCACACCCGATGCGGTGGACGGTTATCTGGCATTACAGACGCTGAATAAGGTATTCGAATACAACTGTACCGGAGATAAAGTATATGACAACTGCTGGGACTTCGTAGCGGAAGGAACTCACGCATTGTTCATGGATATTGATTCCGAGGTTGTAGGTAAGAATTTCCTGTACATGCTGACCGAAGACAAATACGCAGCCATGTTAAAGGATGCTTTCAATGCATTACCCGCTGATGAGCAGGCTTACTTCCAGCCCACGATTGATGAGATGGAATCCGAAGCCAATGATTTAGGCTTAGGCACTGATGGTAAATATGCCCTGGCATGGATCAAGCTCTGGGTAGGCAGCTACAATGCCCAGACCGATGATGGACCTATCTGTAATACGCTGGTATCCGATTCCGCTACCGATCAGTGTGGACTGTTAGTATACAGTAAACTGCGTTCCGTAGAAGAATCCGCAGGTGTATCTGTGAACAATATTAAGGTTGCCGCTTATCAGGATGGTTATAAGGGAATCGGCGGATACGGTTACTGCCATTATCTGTTTGTTACCGATAACAGCCCGCTGCCTTGGACTGCATGTGCTTTCATCGCATACATGACCTGTACGGAAGACGGCTTCAGTGCATGGGGCAAAGACATGGGCGGTTATTCCGCTAACCCTGAAGTGGCAAAGGCAATCGAAGCTACCTATCAGCACAGCACCGGCGGTAATGATGAGAACGGTAATGTTGTATACGAGAGCAAGAATGACAGAGGCTTCGACTGGTGGTCTACCGATGGCGAACTGGTGCTGGAAGATCCCGAGTACTGCGCATCCGTATCCTTCACGGTAGGAAGCTGGATCGAACTGTTACCGAAGTATACTGCTGAGTGATATGAGTGATATATGATATAAAAAAGTGACTATTCGTCCTGTCAGAATAAGAAAATCTGCTACATCATGCCTGCATGTAAGTAGCAGTTTTCTTATTCGCAGGGGTGGATGGTTTACAGGACCAAAAGCTTGTATTGGGAAGAGAGGTTAACCATGAATCAGAGTGCCACAAAAAAAACAAGCAAGATGGTGATTGTTCTGAACAAGATCAAGACGTATTTCTCCAAGCCACAAAATATCATTCTGCTTCTGTTTGGTATCGTACTTACTTTTACCACAGTGGCGCCGATCGTGGCAATCGTCGAGGATACCTTCAAGATCCATCCGGGCACCATCGATGCACATCTTACCGGAAAAGCAAGCGGATATTCCGTTGCCAACTATGCGGATCTGTTCACCAGTAAACTGGCGAGAACAAATCTGTGGACACCGCTGTTAAATACTGTTCTTTTGGCAGTCTTTACCTGCCTGATCTCCATTTTGTTCGGCGGTTTGTTCGCATTCTTAATTACGAGAACCAATTTAAAATGTAAAAAATATCTAAGCTCCATTTTTATTTTCCCCTACATCATGCCCCAGTGGACACTGGCAGTGGTATGGCAGAATGTATTCAACAGTAATGTAGTCACCGGAACATCCAACGGACTGCTGGCTTCGCTTTTTAATATTACGATGCCGAAGTGGTGGTGTCTGGGATTGTTCCCCAGTGCAGTGGTATTGGGACTGCATTACGCCCCCTTTGCCTACATACTGATCGGCGGCATCTTCCGCAACATGGATGCCAATCTGGAGGAAGCAGCGACGATTTTGGATACACCGAAGTGGAAGACCATGTTCCGCATTACCTTACCTATGGTAAAGCCGGCGATCCTTTCCACGATCCTGCTGGTATTCGGAAGCGCCATGGGAAGTTATCCCGTACCTCACTATCTGGGACTGACCACTCTGTCCACCAAGTACATCTCCATGAACTCCAAGTATACCGGGGAAGCCAGTATTCTTGCCATCATCATGATGATCTTCGGTGTGGCGATCCTGTTAATGAACCAGATGAGCTTAAAGAGCCGTAAGAATTATACGACGGTTACCGGTAAATCCGGACAGATCTCCAAGATCAACTTAGGAAAGGTTGGAAAATACCTGATCGCGATCATTCTGATCGTTATCACTTTCTTCACCAGTATTTTCCCGATCCTGTCCTTTGCACTGGAGACTTTCCTTCCGAATCCGGGAGATTATAGTTTCCTGTATACCATGGATTCCAGCGCTCTGACCACCAAGTGGTGGCTGACGGATAACAACGGAGCCGGTGCTCTGTACGGACAGCCCGGTATTCTCCACAATCCGCTGATCTGGAGAGCATTCAAGGGAACGATGTTAGTCGCTGTCTGCTGTGCTTTGATCGCAGGTACCATCGGTACCCTGATCGGTTATGCAGTATCCAAGAACCGGAGAAGCAAGTGGGCGAATTACGTCAATGGTGTGGCATTCCTGCCGTACCTGATGCCGTCCCTGGCAGTGGGCGCAGCGTTCTTCATCCTGTTCTCCAATGACAAGATCAACCTGTTCAACACTTACACATTGTTGATCATCGCAGGTGTGATCAAGTACATTCCCTTCGCCAGCAGAAGTGCACTGAATTCCATGCTACAGCTGTCGGGAGAGATCGAGGAAGCGGCCATCATCCAGGATATTCCCTGGTATAAGAGAATGCTTCGGATCATCATTCCAATCCAGAAGTCTTCCATTATCAACGGATATATGCTTCCGTTCATGACCTGTCTGCGAGAGCTGTCCCTGTTCTTACTGTTATGTACGCAGGGCTTTATCCTCTCCACGACACTGGATTATTTCGATGAGATGGGACTGTATGCATTCTCCAGCGCCATCAACCTGATCCTGATCGTAACGATCCTGATCTTTAATACTTTAGTAAATAAACTGACCGGGTCCAGCCTGGATGAAGGTATCGGAGGTAAATAACTATGCCGGAAATCAAATTAACACATGTTACAAAACGTTGGGGAAAATTCTATGCGGTAGATGATCTGAGTCTGGATATGGAGGATAATTCCTTTATCACTCTGCTTGGTCCCTCCGGTTGCGGTAAGACCACTACCTTACGTATGATCGCCGGTCTGGAGACCCCTACCAGCGGGCAGATCAAGATCGGAGACCGGGTGGTATTCGACAGTGAAGCGGGAATCAATGTTCCCGCAAATAAGAGAAAAGTCGGATTCTTGTTCCAAAACTACGCACTGTGGCCGAACATGACGGTATACCAGAACATCTCCTTCGGACTGGGCAATATCAAGGAAGAACTTCCCGTGATCGATGAGGAAGCAAAAGCTTTAAAAAGCATGATCAAGGCACTGGAGAATCCGGGAGAGCTGGTAAAACTCATTGAGGAATGCAGAGATAAAAAGGGAAAATTAGACCTGGATATGGTCTATCTGAAGCTGATCGATAATTACATCATTTCTATCTATACTGCAAAGGAGCTGTATAATTACAAACTCCACGAGGCGGCAGACAAAGAAAGTGCATCAAAACAAAAGAAGCAGGAGCTGACTGCCAAGCTGGACAGCATCCTGGCAGGGCATAAGGAAAAAGGGGAAGAGCTTAACGAGAAATTCGAAGTCGTATCCGGTGGCAAGGTAGTAACCAAGGTCAGAAAATATTCCAAGGAAGAGATAGACCTGGCGGTACGCAGAGTATCCCGTATCGTTAAGATCGGAATGTTCATGAACCGTTATCCCGCAGAACTGTCCGGTGGACAACAGCAGAGAGTTGCCATTGCCAGAACCCTGGCACCGGAACCCCAGGTACTGTTCATGGATGAGCCGCTGTCTAACCTGGATGCGAAACTCCGTCTGGAAATGAGATATGAACTGCAGCGTCTGCACGTAGAGACCGGAAGCACCTTCGTATATGTAACCCATGACCAGATGGAAGCTATGACACTGGCAACGAAGATCTGTCTGATCAACAACGGTGTATTGCAGCAGTATGAAGCACCGCTGACTGTGTACAGCAGACCCAACAACCTGTTTGTGGCTGATTTCGTAGGAAATCCTTCCATTAATTTTATCGAAGCTAAAGGTGTGCAGAATGAAAACGGCAGCCTGGATGTGACGATCTTAGACGGTAGAAAGGCAAAGTTTGTTCCGAAAGAACATCTGGATCTGCTAAGATGGTTTGCAGAGAGAGATAAGAACGAAGCTGATGAGGCCGCCCGTCACAAAGAGAAAATGCAGGATAAGAAAGCTGTGGAGAAATCCAATAAGGATGAAGTCTTCAAGTATCATATTGCCAGAGTGAACGAGGACGATTACGCACTGCAGGAAACTCCCGTGATCACCAACGAGGATTTTGTCATCGGTGTACGTCCCGAAGCCCTGCAATTACACGATGGCGCAGGACTGGACGGCGTGATCTACGGTGCCATGCCCACCGGTATGGAATCCACGATTAAGCTTCGTATCGGTGATTTCCTGTTGACCGGCGTAGTCTTTGGCAATACTGCTTACAAGATCGGCCAGGAAGTGAAGTTCGAGATCGGTGGAGAAGATATTCTGTTATTTGACAGAAAATCCGGAAAACTCATTACAGCCGGCAGACTGCAGGTATAGTCATAAACACAGGTGATTCACCATCTGAAAAAAACGTATCGGGAAATGAGACCGAATGTCTCACTACCGATACGTTTTTGTTGTAATCGAACAAAGATTCGTATATAATGAATATGTCTGCAAAACGAGAGCATCAAAGATGCGGTTTTGCGAATGAGGTTCTGCATCGTTACAATCTTTTACAACAGGTGCTACATGGTTAATGCGGGAGGCAGCAATATGAAAATCATCCATTGTGCAGATATCCATCTGGATTCCAAAATGAGTGCAAATCTGACCAAAGAAAAAGCGAGAGAACGCAAGACGGAATTGCTGACTACCTTTCAGAATATGGTTACCTACGGGGCAGAACAGGGCGTGGCGGCGATCATAATCGCAGGAGATCTGTTCGATACGAAAAACGTATCCGCTACCGCCCGGAATGTGGTAAAAGACTTAATTCAGGGACATCCCCAAATAGCTTTTTATTACTTACAGGGGAATCATGACGAAGGAAGCTTTACGTCCAGTCTTTCGGAACTTCCGGAGAATCTTCATCTATTTGGGAACAACTGGACAAGCTATGAACTTTCAGGGACGGAGAATACCTCAGGTAAGGGAGTTGCAGTTACCGGGGTGGAACTGACACCGGAAAACAGCGGAAGCATATATAATACGCTGTCACTGGATGTGGATCAATGCAACATTGTAGTCCTGCATGGGCAGGAATCGGAATACAGTGCGAGAGATAAGGCGGAGATCATTCATCTGACGGCATTGAAAAATAAGGGAATTGATTATCTTGCCCTGGGACACATCCACAGCTATAAACAGGAGCGTCTGGATGCGAGAGGCATCTATTGCTATCCCGGCTGTCTGGAGGGCAGAGGGTTTGACGAATGCGGAGAGCATGGTTTTGTGATGCTTGACATTGATGAGCTGACAGGTACAATTGACAGTACTTTTATTCCTTTCGCATCCCGGAAGCTCTATACCATTCCGGTGGATATTACCGGTTGTGAATCCACGACGGAAATCCTGGAACGGATGAGAGATGAGACAGCCGGGAAAGGTTACCCGGAGAAAAGTCTGATCAAGTATGAACTGGTCGGGAAAATAGATGTGGAAAGTGAAAAGGATATTGACTTTCTGTTACATCAGTTCAGCCACCTTTTTTATTTTGTGAAGATTAAGGACAACTCTGCGTATCTGGTGGATTATGCTGCTTTTGCAAAGGATAAGTCCTTAAAGGGAGAGTTTATCCGTACTGTCATGGGCAGAGCGGATCTGCCGGAAGAGGACAAGGCGACAGTGATACATTACGGATTGCAGGCACTGGCCGGAGAGGAGATCCTGGACGCATGAAACTGATCAAATGTTACATTGAGAATTTCGGAAAACTAAGTGACTTTTCATATGATTTTACAGATGGCTGCAACACCGTCTGTGAGGAAAACGGTTGGGGAAAAAGCACACTGGCTGCATTCTTACGCGTTATGCTGTTTGGATTCCGGAATGAAGGGAAGAGGGACCCACTGGAAAATGAGAGGAAGAGATACAGTCCCTGGCAAAAGGGCGTCTACGGCGGAGAACTGCAATTCGAAAGTGAAGGAAAGCAATATTCTGTCCGCAGAACCTTCGGAAGTAAAAGCGCAGAAGATGAATTTCAGCTGACAGATACGAAAACAAATCTGCCATGCAGAGATTTTACACAAAATCTGGGAGAAGAGTTGTTCCGGATCGACGCAGGATCCTTTGAACGGACGATTTTCATCTCACAGAATGACTGCGAGACCTTTGTTACGGACGGCATCAATGCCAAAATCGGGAATCTGGCGGAGAATACGGACGATATCAATAATTTTGAGACAGCGGACAAGCGGTTGAACGATCTGTTAAACAGCATGTCACCCTCTCGTAAGACCGGATCGCTCCGTCAGAGCAAGAACCGCATTACGGAACTGAAGACGCAGATCCGTAACGGGCAGGAGATACAGAATACGATGGAAAGTATTGATACCCGGAAAAAGGCGGCGATCGAGGAGAGAGAAAAGCTTTCTGCGGAACTGACAGAACTGCAGGAGAGACAAAAGAAACTGGGAATTTATAAGGATCAACAGGCGAAAAAAGAGAAGTACCTGGATCTGCGTGCAAAAATGGCACAGAGACAGCAGACTTTAAAAGAAGCGGAAAGCTATTTTAACGGCGTGATACCTAAGGGAGAGGAATTACGCGAAAAAACAGCCATCTGCAATCAGGGGATTTCTGTCCGCAAGGCAATGGAAATCTATTGCCTGACAGTGGAAGAACAGGCGCAGTGTAAAGATAATTTTCCCATGGTGGACAATGCCCGGCTGGAAGAAAAATATGCTGAGGCACAAGAACTTGAGAGCCTGGAAAGTACGATAAGAAAAAATGCCCTGTCAGGGGAAGAGAGCAGACGGTTAGAGGAGCTTTCCGGATATTTTGCGAAAGGAATGCCGCAGGAGGCGGAGATCGACAGTGTAAAAAATGCCTGGACGAACCGCAATGAAGGAAAAAGTCTTCTGCAGGCGAAAGAAATACAGAGGAAAACCCTGCAATCCATACAGGCACAGGAAGATGCCAGATGCTTACGGGAGCAGGAAGAAGCAGGTAAAAGGAAAAAAATGCTATTGCTTTTTGGCATTCTTTTATCGCTTGGCGGTTTTGCCGTGATCCTGTTGGGACAGGGAGTGATCGGAGGGGTCCTGATCGTACTGGGAATTGCAGCTGTGGCAGCGGCACTGTTGTTTACAGCAGGCAGATCCAAAGCCCAAACGGGAGAAAATACAGAGCTTTCCTATTTGGAACAGGAAATGGAAGAGCTTGAGGAACAGATTCGCATAGAGGAAGGACGGGTTGAGGATTTCTGCACTCACTGGGGACTTCGGGAAGGACTGGAATTGACTTCCTGGCTTGTGGAACTGCAGAATAAGAGAAAAGATTACGAGGCACTTTTGGAGCGGCAGAAGCAGGACGGATCGGATGAAAAGACTGCGAGAATTGCCGCATTGCAGAAAGATTTGCAGCAGTTTTTTGCAGAATACGGAGAAGTACCGGAAACACAAAATTATCTTGCGGCATTGCATGAACTGGCGGGAAAGTGCAGACAGAGACAGCTTTTACTGGAAAAACAAAAGAAATATTTACAGCAAAAACAGAAATACGAAGCGCTGGGAGAACAGGTAAAAGACTATTTTGTGTCGTTGCAGCTGATTCCGGAGGAGCATCCGGAAGAACAGTTGGCCGAACTGGAAAGTCATAGAAAGGATTATGAGAAGGAGTTACAAGAATATAGGAGAATCGAGCAGGAGATAAAAGCGTTTGAAGCGAAAGAGGACATTCCGGCACTTCTGGCACTGAAGGTCCCGGAGGGAGAGGAATCCCTGGAAAGTCTGGCAGATGAAATGCAGGTCCTTTCGGAGCGTATGGAAGAACTTTTTCAGACCATTGACAGCTATCAGAAACAACTTTCCGACTTACAGGAATCCTGGGATAATGTGGAAAATATGCAGGAAGAGCTGGAAACGCTGCAGGAGAAGACAGAGGAAGGACTCAAACAATATGAATTGCTTGGAATGACAAAAAATCTGTTGGAACAGGCAAAGAGTTCGTTCACTGCAAAATATACAGAACCTGTCATGCAGGGGTTCCGGAAATATTACAGAATTCTCACGGGAACGGAATGCGAAAATTATCAGATGGATGCCAATACCAGATTGCAGGTCGTTGAAGGCAATATGCCCCGAGACATCGGATATCTGAGTTTGGGCAACCGTGACCTGATCGGTATCTGTATGAGACTTGCTTTGGTGGAAGCCATGTATGAGGAACAGAAGCCGTTTTTGATTCTGGATGATCCTTTTGTGAATCTGGATGAGAACCGGACCAGGGGAGCAATGCGGTTCCTTGCAGAGATTGCAAAAGAGTATCAGGTGATTTATTTTACCTGCCATCCGGTGCGATAATGTAACTGTTTGTGTTTTTTTAGATTGTCGACGGTGAATAAAAACAGAATAGTAAAAGCGATGAGACCGCTTGTATACCATAGTTTTGATGTGGTATACAAGCGGTCTTTTTGATAACCATTCTGAATAGTTGCCTAAAAAAGAACGTGAATGTAACAAGAAGAATGATGAAAACGTATTCATGGCAAAAATGAACAAAATATTTAAATAAAAACTCATAATACGAAGAGCAAAATTGTGATAAATGACAGAAATTAAAGAATAATTCTCTTACGTATTGACAAAAAAACGATTAAGAACTAAGATGATGTCATCAAGAAAACGTTTGCACAAACGTTTTCACGGAGAAAAAATAAAGAGACCAGTGCGCAAAAGGCGTGCGCAGAAATGAGGAATAAAATGCAGATAGGAAAAAACAACTATACCTGTTACCGATTCCAGACGATCGTTGTAGGCAGTGGGGCCGCAGGATTGAATGCGGCGGTTTCTCTGGTGAAGGAAGGTCAGACGGATATTGCGATTCTTACAGAAGGGCGCATGATGGGCACATCGAGAAATACCGGTTCTGATAAGCAGACATATTACAAACTGACTACCTGCGGCGAGGAAGCGGACAGTATCCGGAAAATGGCCCAGACATTATTTGACGGAAAAAGCATGGATGGGGATCTTGCATTGATCGAGGCGGCACTTTCTTTGAGAGGCTTTTATCATCTGGTTGACATCGGAGTACCTTTTCCGTGTAACGAATCCGGGGAATATGTGGGATATAAAACGGATCATGATCCCAATCAAAGGGGGACTTCCGCAGGACCGCTTACTTCAAAATATATGACAGAGGCATTGTGGAAGGAGGTAGAACGTTACCACATTCCGGTGTATGACGGATTCCAGGTCATAGAACTGTTGACGCAGGACACCGGTGCAGAGAAACGGGTTCGCGGGATTGTTGCTTTAAATGTGAAAGAGCAGGAACCGGATAAGGCATTTACCGTTTTCTCAGCGGACAATGTAATCTATGCTACAGGCGGTGAGGCAGGAATGTATGAAACATCAGTTTATCCTGTGAGTCAGACCGGCGGAATGGGAACTGCATTGCGAATCGGTGCAAAAGGGAAAAATCTTACGGAATCACAATATGGAATCGCTTCCATCAAGTTCCGCTGGAATCTGTCGGGAACATTTCAACAGGTGATTCCGAGATATCTTTCCACGAATGCGGATGGAACAGAGGAAAAGGAATTCCTGGAGGAGTATTTTGACAATCCGGCAGATCTTGTTCAGGCCATATTTTTAAAAGGCTATCAATGGCCCTTTGATCCGAGAAAAACATTGGAATATGGATCTTCTCTGATCGATCTGTTGGTATATCAGGAGACCGTATTAAAAGGGCGCAGAGTATTTCTGGATTATCGGAAAAATCCTTCCTGCATGGAAAAGAACGGAGTCTTCGACCAGAAGCTGCTTTCAGAAGAAGCATTACAGTATCTGAAAAATTCAGATGGATTATGGAACACACCGATTGAACGGTTGCAGCACATGAATCCGGATGCGATCAAATTGTATCAGACCCATGGGATCGACATTGGCAGGGAACTGTTAGAGATAGCTGTCTGCGCACAGCATAACAATGGCGGACTATCCGGTAATCAATGGTGGGAAAGTAATGTAAAGCATCTGTTCCCGGTAGGAGAGGTGAATGGAACCCACGGAGTCTACAGACCGGGCGGCAGTGCACTGAACTCCGGACAGGTAGGTAGTCTGAGGGCAGCACAATATATCGCACACAGATACACACAAGAGGCGATGGATGCGGAAACAATCGTTGAGGTTTGTGGGCAACAGATCAGGGAAGTTATAGATTACGGAAGGAGAGCCTGGAACAGACAAGAGAAGACAACAGATCTCCTACAGGAAAAGAAGAATCTGGGAATCCGGATGAGCAAAGCAGGAGCCAATATCCGTTCCAAAAGTGAAGTGCGGAAGGCATTGGCGGAAAACAGAGAACAGCAGAAGAGGATCAATGAGACCGGTGTAAAAAACATGGCAGAACTAAAGCAATTATACCGGATCAGAGATCTTCTGATCAGCCAGCAGGTGTATCTGGAGGCGATCCTGGATTACATTTTACAAGGTGGCGGAAGCCGGGGTTCCTATCTGATATATGCGAAGGAGGGGGAAAAACCGTTAGAGACACTTCCGGAAAATTTCCGTTTCCGGTCGGATGATGACGATAAGGCAGAAAGCATCCAGGAAATAGAATACACACCGGAAGGCTGTATCTGCACATGGAGGAGGATTCGCCCGATACCGCAACAGAACAACTGGTTTGAAAAGGTCTGGAGAGAGTTCAGAGAGGACAGCTATTACAGGAGGGAAAGCAAATGAGCAAATTTATGACAGCTATAGAAGCGGTAAAGCTTGTAAAAGACAACGATGTTATTGCTGTATCCGGCAACGGCGGCGGAATTATGGAGCCGAATGTCTTGTTTGAAGCATTGGAACAGCGGTTCCTTACGGAAGGGGAACCGAAAAATGTTACCCTGATGCATTCCGCGGGAATCGGAGATAAACAGAATGGCGGAATCAGCCGCTTTGCACACAAAGGAATGATCAAGAGAGTCATCGGAGGGCATTGGGGATGGTCTCCCAGGATGCAACAGATGGCGAACGATAACGAAATCGAAGCTTACAATCTTCCGCAGGGCGTGATCGCACTCCTTTACAGAGAAATTGCAGCCAAGCGAGTAGGAGTCATTACGCAGACCGGACTGAAAACATTTGTGGATCCGCGAGTAAGCGGTGGCAGGCTGAATGCAGTCACCAAAGAGAATCTGGTAGAGCTGATTACCATGGATGGACGGGAATGGCTGCGTTACAAGACCTTTGATCTCAATGTGGCACTGATTAGAGGAAGCGTCGGAGATGAGGACGGAAATATTTCGATGGAGTATGAACCTGCTTATCTGGAAACATTTGCAATCGCACAGGCAGTGCATAACTGCGGTGGTAAAGTAATCTGCCAGGTAAAGTACGCGGCAAGAGCAGGCAGTCTGGATCCGAAGCAGGTGAAGATTCCGGGAATTCTGGTAGATGCTGTAGTGGTTTGCCCTGAGCAGGTTCAGACGATAGAGGGTGAATTTAATCCGGGATTAAACGGTGATGTAAAAATTCCTTCGGACAGTCTGCAGCCGATGAAGCTGGATCAGAGAAAAGTGATAGCAAGAAGGGCTGCCATGGAATTAAAAAAAGGAAATGTGATCAACCTCGGATTCGGAATGCCGGATGGAGTTGCCAGAGTAGCCGCAGAGGAAGGAATCTCTGATTCTGTGAAAATGACAATTGAGCAGGGAATTGTCGGAGGAATTCCTGCCGGTGGAGCGATTTTTGGCGTGGCATACAATGCAGATGCCATGATCGACGGGCCTTCCCAGTTTGACTTTTACAGTGGACACGGTCTGGATATGACTTGCCTGGGACTGGCACAGGCCGATCGCCAAGGAAATGTAAATGTCAGCAAATTTGGCTCGACCATAGCCGGTGCAGGCGGTTTTATCGATATTTCGCAGACAGCAAAGAAATGTGTATTTTGCGGAACATTTACTGCCGGAGGACTGAAAACAAAGATCAGGGACGGTCGGATAAACATCTTGCAGGAAGGTGCACATAAAAAGTTTTTGAAGGACGTGGAGCACATTACATTTAGTGGTGAATACGCACGGGAAAACGGGCAGAGCGTTTTATATATTACAGAGCGTGCGGTTTTTGAAATGACACCGGAGGGACTGGTGCTAAAAGAAATCGCACCGGGAATTGACCTGGAAAAAGATATTCTGGCACAGATGGATTTTGTTCCGTTAATGCCTAAACCGCCTGTGCTCATGGATCACAGAATCTTTAACGAAGAGTGTATGGGACTTGAAAGAATCAAAGAAACACCATAAAAGGAGGAGATTTTCATGGAAGGAATCCGATTGGAGAAAAAAGAAAACTATGCGGTATTGTGGGTGGATAACCCGAAGACGCGAAATGCATTAAGCGTGCCGATAGTAGAGCACATGGATGTATTGGTGGATGAAGTGGCGGCAGACAAAAGAATCCATTGTCTTGTTATTATGGGCGGCGGAGAGAAATCCTTTATTGCCGGCGCTGATATTTCGGGATTGGTGGAGATGACACCGGAGGAGGCAGGATATTCGATCGAGGTCGGACATAAGCTTTTTTCCAAGATAGAGACCCTGGACATTCCGGTCGTTGCGGCGGTAAACGGTTACTGCTTAGGAGGTGGATTGGAGATTGCTATGAGCTGTGACATCCGCGTCTGCTCTGCAAATGCAAAATTCGGTCTCCCGGAGATCAATATCGGAATGATTCCCGGGTGGGGTGGAACGCTTCGTCTGCCGAGACTGATCGGAGAGAGCCGGGCTAAGAATATGATGCTTCGGGGTAAGATGATTACATCGAAAGAGGCTTTTGATTACGGACTTGTAGCAGAAGTATATGAAGACATTGCGGAACTTCGCGAAAAAGCAGAAGAACTTGCAAAAGAACTTGCTTCCAAAGCACCCGTTACGATGAAAATCGACAAGAGACTGATCTACGATGCGGCAAATAAGCAACCGACAGACATTGCACAGAGAGATGCACTTGCACTGGGCTTTGTCCACACGACGCATGATGCAAAAGAGGGGCTGACAGCTTTTTTGGAAAAGCGGGCACCAAAGTATGAAGGAAGGTAAAGAGAATGGTAAAGTTTAATATTTTTGAAGACATTGAAGGTGTTGAATTCCCGGCAGGACGCCGTGGAAGAGTGATGTATGGAGAAAATGGAAAAGTCAACGGAGAATATTTCTGTCAGGGCTATTCCGTGGTATATCCGGGCGGGGGAATCCCGGTTCACCAACATGAAACCGTAGAAACCTACACCATCCTGTCGGGAACGGGAGAAATGTATGTAGATGGAGAAAAGCAGCCACTGAAAGCAGGGGACAGTATTTATATTGACCATAATCAGTGCCATGGTCTGAAAAATACGGGAACAGACGACATGCATGTGATGTATGTCTATGCACCGAAGATGATCGTAGACCATTGGGCACAGGAACAGGCAGGGGAATTAAAGTAAATACCGTATGTTTATATTTTTGAACAATGAATAAGAAAAGGAGCAAAAAGAGAATGAAAAAGACAGCAATTGTAACAGGTGGAAATCGTGGTATCGGATTGGGAATTGCAAGACAGCTCGGGCTGGATGGATATAACATTGCAATTCTTTCTGTGGGAGCTAAGGAGGATTATGAGGAAAACTTTAAACAGCTCGAAGAGCTTGGAATCGATTATTATTATCAGCAGGGCAGTATCACTTCCAAAGAGGACAGAGAGCAATTCCTGGAGGCGGTTGTGAAAAAGTACGGAGACATTGATGTTCTTGTGAACAATGCCGGCGTGGCACCGAAGGTAAGACAGGATCTGTTGGAGATGACAGAAGAGAGCTTTGATTATGTTGTAGGAACGAATTTAAAGGGAACTATGTTCATGACACAGCTTGTCGTAAAGCAGATGCTGAAGCAGCCGGTAAAAGGAAAAAGAAGAGGCGTCATTGTCAATATCAGTTCCAGTTCTGTGACAGTATCTTCTACCAACAGAGGAGAATATTGCATGTCAAAAGCTGGGGTGGCAATGATGACAACGTTGTACGCTGATCGCCTGGCAGCAGAAGATATTCAGGTATATGAGATCCGTCCCGGTGTCATTGATACAGATATGACGAAGGTGGTTCATCAGAAATACAGTGATCTGATCGAACAGGGAGTCTTCCCGATCGCAAGATGGGGAACACCGGAGGACATTGCTGGAGCAGTAAGCGCATTTTGTACAGATAAATTTATCTATAGTACCGGAAACTATATTGACTTAGATGGGGGATTCCATATTAAAAAGCTGTAATTTGTACAGAAGCAGGAGGAGGTATTGCGATGAAAACACTTAAAAGGGTATGGCTTTTGGGCTTGTGTTTTATGATGGTCTGTATCATGACGGGATGTGGAAGTGCGGAAAACAGGAAGAAAATAATCCGTATTGCCAGCCCTAATTCTACGGAACATCCGGATCACACAGCACTGCTGGCTTTTAAAGACTATGTGGAAAGCAGACTTGGGGATAAGTATGAGGTAGAAATATACCCGAATGAAATTCTGGGATCGTCTCAGAGAGCGATTGAGTTAGTACAGACGGGAGCGGTGGAGTACGTTGTCTGCCTGAGCAGTGTATTGGAAACATTTGATGATACTTATCAAATATTCAGTTTGCCGTATGTATTTGACAGCATGGAAGGATTTAAGGCTGTGATGGGAAACGAAGACCTGATGGAGCCCATCTATGAATCCACGGAATCCGCCGGAATCCGCGCTGTGACCTATTATAACGCGGGGGTTCGCAATATTTATACATCGGACAAGCCGGTACAAACACCTGAAGACTTAAAAGGCCTTAAAATCCGGGTACAGCAGAGTGCGGCCAATGTCGAGATGATGAACCGGATGGGGGCGGCAGGCGTTCCTATGAGCTATGGAGAAATCTATACGGGAATGCAGCAGGGAGTGATCGACGGCGCTGAGAACAGTGAACTTGTTCTGATCAACATGAAACATGGTGAGGTGACAAAATACTACTCTTACACCAGACACCAGTATACGCCGGATATGCTGGTGGCAAATGCCAAATTTTTGGAAAACCTAAGCCCACAGGAACGAGAAATATTTGATGAGGCAGCACGCATCAGCACCGAAGTAGAACTGACGGAATGGGATAAACAGATCGCGGAAGCAAAAGAGAAGGCCGAAGAGATGGGAGTTACATTTTTGGAGGTGGATACCCAGCCTTTCCGGGAAAGAGTACAGCCTATGGTAGACAGAATCCTGGAGGAAAATCCGAAGCTGCAGGCTGTATATGACGAAATTCAGGAGATCCAAAGCAGCATGGAGGGAAAAGATGAATAAGTTAAAACAAATTATGGATAAGGTTCTGAGCGCAGTCTGTTGCATTTTATTTGCTGCAATGGTAGTGATCGCAGTCTGGCAGGTGGTATCCCGTTATGTGTTAGGCAATCCGAGTTCCATATCGGAGGAACTGCTGACCTATAGCTTTGCCTGGATGGCAATGCTTTCGGCAACACTGGTATTCGGACAGCGGGATCATATGCGCTTATCTTATTTTGCAGACAAGCTTGCACCCCGCAGGAAGCTGTGGCTGGATTTGCTGATTGAAGGTATCATCTTTGTATTTGCGGTATTGGTTCTGATTTACGGCGGAATATACATTTCATCGCTGGAAATGATACAGACGACGCCAACGCTCGGAGTTTCTATGGGTTACATCTATAGCATTATGCCGGTCAGCGGTGCACTTATTGCAGTCTATGCCGTGATACATATGGTAAATTTGTATAAGGAGATTCGTCGATCCGGAGTAGAGGAGGATAAAAAAATATGAGTATTGCACTGCTTTCGGGAATTATTATTACAGTTACACTCATTGTATTGCTTGTCATGGGGGTGCCGATCGCTGTGGCACTGGGAATCTCCTCTATCCTTGCGGTGCTTCCGACACTGGATTTTGGAGCAGCGGTGTTAACGGGAACACAGAGAATCTTTTCGGGAATATCTATTTTTACATTATTGGCAATTCCGTTTTTTATTCTGGCCGGCAATATTATGAACCGTGGAGGAATCGCCATTCGTCTGATCAATTTTGCAAGGATGCTGACAGGGCGTGTTCCGGGATCTCTGGCACATACCAACATTGTTGCCAATATGCTGTTCGGTGCGGTATCCGGATCGGGAATTGCAGCAGCTTCTGCAATGGGCTCTATCATAGGACCGGTCGAAAAAGAAGAAGGTTACGATGAACGTTTCTCGGCGGCAGCTAATATTGCCACTGCACCGACCGGACTGCTGATACCACCGAGCAATGCCCTGATTACCTATTCTCTGGTCAGTGGTGGTACCTCCGTCGCCGCATTATTCATGGGAGGATACATTCCCGGAATATTGTGGGGTATTTCCTGCATGATCGTTGCATTTTTGTATGCGAGAAAAAAGGGCTACAGGAATACCAATAAGCTGACAGGGAAAGAAATCCTGAAAATTACATGGCAGGCAGTGCCGAGTATTCTGCTGATCGTGATTGTGATCGGAGGAATTATCGGCGGTGTATTTACCGCAACAGAAGGATCGGCAATCGCTGTAGTATATAGTCTGATATTATCACTATGTATTTATCGGACGATTCATTTAAAAGATCTGAAAGAAATTTTGCTGGAAAGTGCCAAGATGACGGGTATTATTATTTTTTTGGTAGGCACTTCCAATATTATGGGATGGGTTATGGCATTTACAGGGCTGCCTTCTGTGATCTCAGCAGGGTTGATCAGTGTCAGCAATCATAAGGTTGTGATTTTGCTGTTTATCAATCTGTTACTGCTATTTGTCGGAACTTTTATGGATATTACTCCGGCGGTACTGATTTTTACCCCGATTCTGCTTCCGATTTGTCAGTCCTATGGAATGAGCTCTTTACAGTTCGGTATTATGGTTGTATTTAATCTTTGTATCGGAACCATTACCCCTCCGGTCGGCAGCATCCTGTTTGTCGGGGTAAAGGTTGCAAAGAAAAATATTGAAGAGGTGATTAAGCCACTATTGCCGTTTTACCTGGCCATTTTTACCGTTCTGTTGTTGGTTACCTTTATTCCTGCTCTTTCCACCTGGCTTCCCGGAATTGCCGGTTACTAAAGGGACAGCCTGTGAATGCGATTGACGGGAAACGATTGCATGGTATAATAGGATTAAAACCTGTTGTCAGCAAAAGAGGGCTTAGGACAGGGGGATTTGGTGAGGAAGCAGTATGAGTACAATTAGAGATGTGGCGAAGCTTGCAGGGGTATCTGTGAGTACAGTATCAAGGTCTTTATCGGGAAGAACCTTTGTGGAAGAGGAAACAAAACAAAGGGTTCTGGATGCTGTGCGGGAATTAAACTACAAACCCAATATCATAGCAAGGGGGCTTCGTGAGGGAAGATTTTGTACCATCGCATTGATTGTGCCGGATATCAACAGTCTTTTTTATCCGGCACTGATGAAAAATATTGAAAAAGAGGCTGTGGAAAAAGGATATTCCCTGATCCTGTGCAATACAAATGACAGCGCGGAAAAGGAAAAGCAGGCGATAGAAATGCTTTCCAGCCGTGGGGTAGCGGGAATCCTCTGTATGAGTGTGGAAGACGACATTCAGAATCTGCTTGCTTTTCAGGAGGAAACAGGGATTCCGGTCGTTTTGATCAATCGAAGCAGTCAGGGGAAGCTCGGGACGGTATCTGTGGATAATGAGCTCGGCGGCTACATGATGACAAAGCTTCTTTTGGAGAAAGGGCACAGGAAAATCGCCGGCATGTTCGGAAGCTTCGAAAAGAGCCGTTTCCGGGAGCGTTATAACGGATGCAAGCGTGCCATGGAAGAATACGGAATTGAGGACTATAAGCATTACTTCATATATGATGTGGATACGATAGACGAAGCCTGTCAGCGAACCATGGAAATTCTAAAGTGGGAAGACAGACCTACTGCTTTTTTTGCAACGATTGATATGATGACAATAGGGATTTACAGCGGAATCAGTCAATGTGATCTACAAATCCCGAATGATATTTCCGTGGTAGGCTTCGACGATATTTTTGTAACTAAGCATATGATTCCCCCGCTTACAACCTATCATGCGCCGATAGAGGAACTGGCAGGAAAAGCAGTGGAAATGCTGGTGAACCAGATTGAAAATAACGGTGTAGCTGATGAAATCATTGTGCCGGGGAATATCAAGGAACGACAGTCGGTTTCAACTTTATAAAGTGTAACAAAAGAATGCCTTACGGTTGTGCCGGAGGCATTCTTTTGTTATGCGGAACAGACAGTTTCTTGCGAGCTGTCTGTTACTGATATTTTGTCAGACATTTTGTCAGAGAAAGTTGCAAATGACAGAGAACATGGTTAGTGGTATAATAGGCGTAGATAAAAACAGTTCGGACAGGATGGTGTGGTTTTTATTTGCAATGATAAGGTTCAGCGTTTGGATACAAAAGAGAAAGGGGCTTATTATGGGAAAAACCAAAATTGGGAACATCAGACGTATGGTGGCATTGCTATTGGGCTGTGCATTACTGACAGGCTGCGGAAATACCGGAGAAGTGGACGATTATGCTACAAACATCGGATATGAGACAAGGGGGAGCAATGGGACTACGCAGGTAGTGCAGTCGGGAGGCATCAGCGTGCCCACACAGACTGCAGGGATTCCAAAGGAGGAGATCAAGGTAGGAGTACTGCATCTGTCGGATCCGGCGGAGGGCAGCGGCTACACTTATACTCATGATCTGGGTATTCAGGGTATGCAGCAGAATCTGGGATTATCAGATGATCAGATCGTACGTAAGATCAATGTCAACGACGGCGATGCCAAGGCGACCAGACAGGCCATTCAGGAATGTATCGACGATGGATGCAACATCATCTTCACCACCAGCTGGGGATATATGGAGACTACGGCAGAGATGGCGGAAGAATATCCGGATGTGTATTTTTCCCACGGCACGGGATATATGAGCAACGGCAAGAACTTTAACAATTATTTTGGAAGAATTTATCAGGCGAGATATTTGAGCGGCATCGTGGCGGGAATGAACACCACCTCCAACAAGATCGGCTATGTGGCAGCCATGGATTCCACCAACTCGGAGGTGACCGGCGGTATAGATGCCTTTGCACTGGGGATCTATTCGGTGAATCCGGACGCAAAGGTATACGTAAAGGTGACAAACAGCTGGTACGATCCGGAAGGGGAAAAAGCAGCAGCCCAGGCGCTTCTCGACATGGGGTGTGATGTGATCGCACAGCATTGTGATACCGTATATCCCCAGACACTGGCACAGGAAAAAGGTGTGTACAGTATCGGATATAACTCGGATATGAGTAAGGATGCTCCGCAGTCCTGCCTGTGCAGTGTGGTATGGAACTGGAGTGCTTACTATACGGCAGCAGTGCAGAGCGTCATTGACGGCAGTTGGGACGGCAGCAACTATTACGGCGGCATGAATGAAAATCTGGTGAGCATCACGGATCTGGCGGATTTCTGTGTGGAAGGAACGAAAGAGAAAGTAGAGGAAGCCAAGAAGCAGATTTTATCCGGAGAAAACGGGGTATTTGACGGTGTGATCGAGACCAATACGGGAGAGACCGTGGGCAAAGAAGGAACAACGCTGGATGATGCAACGATCACCGGAGGTATCAACTGGTATTTCAAGACCGTATCTGTGGTAGAATAGGGGGCATTTTCATGAGTATACAAAAAAAGATTCTGTCAATGACCATTGGACCGGTAGTATTGCTGGGACTGTTATCTATCTTTTTTATGCTGACGACGGTACGCAGTTCCATGATGGAGGAAATCGAAGAAGGACTGAAGGGAACGGCTGCGGCAACGCTGGCAGCGTATGACCAGAACACCGGTGACTATATGGAATCCAGTAATGGCGACATCTGGAAAGGCAGCTATAATATCTCCCGTTCTGAAAGTCTGGTGGACCGAATCAAAGACAATACCGGAATGGACGTAACATTTTTCTACGGAGACCGCAGAATCATGACCTCCGCACTGGATAGTAACGGGGATCGTATTCTGAATTCTCCGGCAGGAGAGCGGATCGTGGAGAAGGTATTACAGAACGGAGAAGAGTATTTCAGCAGTGCGGTCTCTCTGGACGGAGTTATGAATTACGGCTATTTCATGCCGGTCTATCAGAATGGCTCCGATGATGAGATTATTGGTATGGTATTTGTCGGTACCGATAAAGAAAACAAGGATGCGGTAGTAAACGGAATCATTTTCGGCATTGGTGCAGCAGTATGCGTGGCAATGATCCTGTGCATCGGCGTGGGGCTGAAGCTTGCGACATCTATCAGCCACAATATCAAGAAAAGTATCAGCATCATGGGTAAGGTCGCAGAGGGTGATCTGACCGTCTGGGTCGATGACAAGATGTTAAAGAGGAAGGACGAGATCGGAGATCTGTCGCGGGTTACGGTAAAGCTAAAGGATACCTTGAAGGGAATATTAAAGGGAATTTCCGAGAATTCTGCGAGTCTGCTGGAGGCTTCCAGGGCGCTGGGAAATGCAGCAGATACTACCAACGGTACCATGAATGAAGTACAGAATGCTGTAAGTCAGGTGGTGGCAAATTCTACGGAGCAGTCGAAGAATTCAGAGAGTACTTCCGAGAATATGCGGATCATGGGAGAACATATCACAGAGACATCCACAGAAGTGGATACGTTGAACCAGAATGCAGCTTCCATGCAGAAGTCCAGTAAGAAGACCGCAGATACGCTGGCACAGCTGTGCCATATCAATGAAGAAGTGGAGCGGATCATCGGAGAGGTCAAGGAGCAGACCGACCGCACCAACGTATCGATCCAGAAGATCAATACCGCCATGGAATTCATTACGTCCATTGCCGAGGAGACGAACCTGCTGAGCCTGAATGCCTCCATCGAAGCGGCTAGAGCCGGAGAGAGCGGAAGAGGATTCGCAGTCGTAGCGGACCAGATCAAAAAGCTGGCAGAGCAGTCTAACCAGTCCGGTCACGAGATTGAAGAGACCACGAAAGCATTGATGGAAGATTCCGCCCGGGAAATGGAGATCATGCAGCGGATGCAGGAGATCATCACCGAGCAAAGTGGAAGCATGCAGGAGACCAGAGCCAATGTCTCAGAGGTATTGAAGGAGATTGAAGATTCCATGCAGAGTATCCTGCAGATCAGAGAGAGTACCGGCAGACTGGCTGAGTCCCGTGGAGAAGTCATGGAGGCTGTGGAGCAGCTTTCGCAGATTGCGCATGACAATGTAGATAGTACGCAGCAGACCTATACCGAGACACAGGAGGTTCTGGATACTTTCCGACAGGTCTATGACAGTGCGGAGCAGCTGAAGAAGATTGCGGATGAGCTGGCCGAGAGCATGCAGTATTTCAAGATTCTATAGTTGATTTTGCGTAAAATAAAACCAGAGACAGCTTTCGGATGTTTAGATTCGTAAGACTGTTCCTGGTTTTTTTACCACGCTGCTGTTGAAACTTTCGTTGCGCGATCCTTGTTGTTTGGCAGATGGTTTATTCTTCAGATTCTTCCACGTCCCTGTTTCCGGCAGCCCGCACGGCAATGCCGTTGACTTCGATATTGCCATCCAGCTCGATGACGAGACACTGTCTGCCGTCGATCAGCTTCGTATTGATGAGATCCGTGCGCTCAGGATTGACCTTAATAACCACATCTGGCGTCTTTACCTCAAAGCTGCGGGGATTGTAGACATTGGTCATCATGAGGGAAGTAGATTCACCGGCAGTGGCATCGAAACACTGGTCGAAGACCTCCATGCGGTCATTGGCTACACCGCTGCTGGCAAAAATGGTCTTTACTTCATTTTTATCCAATACCACAGGTTCGGGATCTTCTTTATGTTCCTGGGCAATCTCATTCATTTTCTCGTGGATATTTTTCACCGTCTCGATATCACAGGTATCGCCTAACGTCTCCTCCACCAGAGACTGGAAGGTTTCCTTTTGACCGCCTGCGGACAGAGGAAGAGGACAGCCTAACATCAGATCCACGAAGTTCTCCTTTAATTCCTCGGCATCCTTGGAATAGTACAGAGTGCTGTGCAGATCGGTGCTCCGGTCATTGAAAGCCGGGAACAGGAAAGCAGCGTCCGGCATACCTACCACCCAGTCGCGAATACGGTTCTGGAAGGTGTTTTCCACTGCGTTGTAGCTTAGTCCCGGCTTGGACAGATCCACAGGACAGATGCAGGTAAGGATATAGTCATAGACTTCATCGGAAGCATCCTCCATCTCGATACCGTCTCTGGTGCGTCCCGGCACATCGTAGGCATCGTGGATCAGCAGGATCAGATAATTGCCCACATATTCATAAGATTCGATGATACGGTCGTAGAACTGCTCAAGCAATGCATCGTCCTTCAGACGGCTGTCTCTGAGACGCAGGAGAAATTCCTGCGTGCCGCCCTCCGTTTCACTCTTTAACGGGAATTCCAGATTCAGCAGATTTTTGCCGATGGTGCCGGACAGACTCTTCCGCAGAATCTCGAAATACTTGAACATTTCCTCCTCCGGCAGTGCCAGAAACGCCTGCTTTAATTCCGTCTTTTTATTCTTCTCTCCATCCACGTAGCATCCGCAGATTCTTGTGATGGAGCAGTTTTTCGGGGTGAACAGCTTTTTAATCTCGCTGATTTCCTGTTTTGTCATGAGAGTACCTTCTTTCGATTTGATGATATCAGTATAGTATAAAAAACGTGGTAGGACAAGTGTTGCTATTTATAAGCAGGTTATTGAAAGCGGCGAGGTTTGACCTCATTATCCCGCAGCTTGCCGAGGGTGCGGGCGCAACCGAGGAACTGAAAGCCGCAGACCCCATGCAATGGGTGGGGCTGATGAACACCTGCAAGGCGCAAGCGGAGGAAATCGTCAAGTTTGAGCTTATCTATGTATGAGCGTCAAGAGCCGGAAAAATCCCATTTTTCACGATAGAAACGCTCTGGACGAGGAATGTATCGCCGGAGCGTTTTCTATTGGAAAATCGCCGTTTTTCCCAAGCCAAGAGCCGGGAAAAACACCCGAAAAATGCCCCTATTGAGTAACAGGGGCGCAGAAAGGAGAGTTTATGAGAACAGGGCTGACAAAGCAGGAAAAAACCACCGATATTTGGTTTGACGAGAAAGACCCGTTAATCCATATCCGCACCCACAACACCGATTTGAAAAAGCGGCTTGCCGCCTACGTCGGACAGCACCCCGGCGAGTGCCGCCAGACCGACACAGACCTGGAAACGGGCTGCATGGAGTTTGAGATTGCAAAGGGACGCTTCTCTTTCCGTCTGACCGCCCCATACAGTGAGAAACGGCGCAAAGCCGCCAGCAAAGCGGCGAAAGCACATTCAAACAACCTACTACGCCCCATTCCAAAAGTATGATATAATTTTTTTGAAAAATTTTTGGATTTGATGTAGTATTCGCCGCTGAAACCGTAGTATATAGGTGAAGCCGGAAAGGAGGCGGTGTGATGATAGAAGATGAAAAAATCATTGAGTTGTTTTTTGCGCGTTCAGAGCAAGGCATACGGGAACTGGATATAAAATACGGTAAAGTCTGCCACAAGCTATCGAACAATATCGTGAACAACAGGCAGGACGCGGAGGAATGTGTTAATGACGCTTATTTAGGGGCTTGGAACGCAATTCCCCCAGCGCGCCCCAATCCGCTGCTGACTTATATCTGTAAAATCGTTCGGAACATTTCATTGAAGATTTATTACAGAAAGGAAGCAGCAAAACGAAGCAGCCACTACACGATTGCTATGGAGGAAATCGAAGCCTGTATCGCAGACCCCAAAACCGTAGAAGCCGAGATCGAAGCCAGAGAGTTAGCCCGTATTATTGCAAGTTTTTTGGACACGCTGACCCTCGAAAACCGCGTTATTTTCATGCGCCGCTACTGGTTTTCCGACAGCTACAAGGACATAGCCGAGTTTGTAGGGCTTTCGGAGAAAAACATCTCCGTCCGGCTGACCCGTATCCGTCAGAAAATGAAAGACTATTTAATCGAAAGAGAGGTATTCGTATGAACTCAAAGAAGTTTTCCGAAGCCATGAGCGAGCTTGATAGCAAGTATGTTGATGAAGCCCTCAACTACAAGAAGAACGCAAAGAAGCCCGTTTGGGCTAAATGGGGGGCAATCGCGGCTTGCTTTGTAATGGTCGCTGTTCTGGGCGTGGGCGTATTTCAAAGTGGATTGTTCGGGAACAAAACTGACATTGCCACTTTGGACAACGGAAATGAAATCATCTTTGTAAAATCGGAAACTGCTGGCTCAAGCATTGACATTGACGGGACTATAACAACAAGGCAACTTACGGAAACGGAAGCTGCATCTCTTTTTCCAAACTTGACCGTTACAGCTCATGCAGTTTTTCGTGTTGAGGATACTGTTTCCGACAGCAACAAAGAATTGATTGGTTTTGAGGGAAAAATCGAAAATGCCAAAGTGGTAATATCTACAACGGATATAGCACTACTTGATACGAAGATTGTAGGAAGTGAAGAAAGTAGCGAAGTAAATGGCACAAGCGTGACGGCAGGATATTTTGTAACAGACCGGAACAGCGTGGGAGAACAGAATGTAATTTACTATGCGACCTTTAAGTTGGGAGATAGCACCGTATATGTTGAAAATGCGGGTGCAAAAACTGAAAGCGAAAGTGTGAAAAACGATTTGGCTACCATTATCCAAGAGCTGATAAATAATGGTGCGCTTGACCTAAGTTCTTTCAACGGATAACCCCATGAAAATTTAATACTACCATCAGGACAGCCGAGCAAATCGACTGTCCTTTTTCTATGCCTATGAGCAGAAAGGAGCGACCAAACATGACAAAGCCAAGAGAGAAAAACCGCGAAGAACTGCAAGCCGAGATTGAGGACGGAAAGAAGAAAATCCGGCAGTTTGAGAACCGGGAAAAGATGTTGCGTCAGAAGTTATTCAAAGAGGAACGCAGAACGCGCAGCCACCGCCTTATCGTCCGGGGCGCGGTCTTTGAGAGCATTGTGCCGGAAGCAAAGGACATGACCGATGAGGAAGCCGCCGCGCTTCTCCGGCTTGCCTTGACGAGCGAGCCAGTGCGGGAGTATCTGAAAAAACGAGCCGAGGACGGGGAAAGCGAATAATCCCTTTGGAACAAAGGGCACACTTATACACCCTTACGGGCGTGTGCGCTCTGCCGAGGGTTTTATCTCCGCACAGGGAATTTTCCCCACGCTCCGATATGGCGGCTTTGCCGCGAACAGGGGACGCTACACTTCCCCTGCGACAGCTTGCGCTGTCTACCCTTTTGTGTACTTGCGGAAAGCGAACACCTTGCTTTGCAAGCTATTCGCTTTCCACAAGTTTTGTAATCGCTCTAACGGAGGTGATACCCATAGCGATTTATCATTGTAACATCAGCATTGTGAGCCGGGGGAAAGGCAAGCCAGCCGTAGCCGCAGCCGCCTACCGAAGCGGCGAAAAGCTCACAAACGAGTGGGACGGAATAACCCATGACTACACCCGCAAGGGCGGCGTCGTCCATACGGAAATCATGCTGCCGCCTCATGCCCCGTCCTCTTTCTCTGACCGTTCTACCTTGTGGAACAGCGTGGAGCTTTACGAGAAAGCCGGGAACGCGCAGCTTGTCAGATAGATTGACGCAGCACTCCCCATAGAATTATCCAGAGAGGAACAGATACGGCTTGTCCGGGAATACTGTTCCTCTCAATTTGTTTCCAGAGGAATGTGCCTTGATTTTGCCATTCACGACACCGACAAAGGCAATCCTCACTGTCATATCATGCTTACCATGCGACCACTGGACGAGCGCGGCGCGTGGGCGGCGAAGTCCAAAAAGGAATATGACCTTGACGAGAAAGACGAGCGTATCCGCTTACCGAGCGGCAGATATAAGACGCATAAGGTTGACCTTACAGGCTGGAATGATAAGGACAACGCCCTTGTCTGGCGCAAGGCGTGGGCTGACATTTCCAACGAGTTTTTGGAACGCGCCGGAAGCCCGAAGCGTATCGACCACCGCAGTAACGCCGAGAGAGGCATTGACGAGATACCCACCGTCCACATAGGAGTAGCCGCCTGTCAAATGGAGAAGAAAGGCATAGTTACCGAGAAAGGCGAGCTTAACCGCAATATCCAGAAAGCAAACCGCATGATTAAGGAAATCCGGGCGCAGATCGGCAAACTCAAAGAATGGATTGCCGGATTGCTTACGGAGAGGGACGCAGCCCCGGAGAAGCCGCCCACCATAACGCCGTATTCGTCGGCAGAGATGAAAGCGGCATACCGAGATACGCCCACCAGCGCGACACAGCCGGGAACTTCCGGCTTGATGTGAAAGGCAGCGACAAAGCCTTTAACTTCTGCTACCGGGGCGCGGGCGAGCGGTTATTTGTCTTTGAAGCCCCGATTGACCTGTTATCTTTCCTCTGCCTGTTCAAAAAGGGCTGGCAGAAGCAGAGCTATTTATCGTTAGGCGGTGTAGGCGAGAAAGCCCTCTTACGTTTCCTCTCTGACCGTCCAGACATTCAGACCGTCTATCTCTGCCTTGACAGCGACCAAGCCGGAAACGACGCTTGCAGCCGCCTTGTGGGGCTTATGCCGGAGGACTAGACCGTCCACCGCCTTATCCCTCTTTTCAAGGACTGGAACGAGGTACAGACGCGCCGGAGAGAAATCACAGACGGGAAGTATCTCCGCGAAGCGGTCTATGGATTGAAAGAGCCGCCGCAGGAAGAAACAGTTGAGATTATCCGCATGAGCGAGGTTGATACACAGACCGTCGAATGGCTCTGGGAGCCGTATATCCCCTTTGGGAAAGTGACGATTGTACAAGGCAACCCTGGCGAGGGAAAGACCACCTTTGCCCTACGCCTTGCCGCCGCCTGCACCACCGGGGGAACGCTGCCGGGAATGAAGCCC
>NZ_JBOKRY010000036.1:0-31027 GCF_051972595.1 Simiaoa sp.
AGAGGCTTATAGCCTCAGAGCAAACCACCCGTTAGACGGGTGGTGGTGATTTTTTGCCTATGCGGCGAACGCCTGTTGCAGGCATTCTGGAATATATAATTTTCTTGTTATACCTTCCGTTTTTCACAATTTGGGTATCAGCAACGAAACAAGCTTCTGATACCCACAAACTTTTCACAGCGTGGGTATCAGCAACAAAACAAGCTTCTGATACCCACAAACTTTTCTCAGTGTGGGTATCAGCAACAAAACAAGCTTCTCATACCCATAAACTATTCACGTTGAGGCGGAAGAAGGGTACAGGCGGAACTTGTCCGGTCTACGGCAGCCCTACGTTACGAGCCATGCATTCAATTCATAAATGTGTTGCAAAGGACGCTCCACATTTATTGGCAGCCCTCCGCAATGAGCCACGCTATTCATAAGATTGCCAGCAAAAGGCGCTGCCAATCTTATTTCATATCGCGGCGTTCGCCGCATCACGGCATAAGTAAAGACAGCGATTTGTGCGCAAGCGCCCATCGCTGTCTTTAACTATGCCTATGCGCGGCTATGCTTTCGTAAACTCTCATTTACCTTACTTCTTCCGTAATCAATTCTGCCCACGCCACAGCGAATCCGGCGCGGTGTGCTACCCGTTGGGAAGCAATGTGGGACATGCTTGTTCCATAATAAGGAATCGCACCGTGAGCCAAAATATCCTGAGCCAGAAGTCTTACTAATGTCGCACCCACATGCATTTCTCTGGCGTGGGGAGATACATTGATCCCGATCTGCCAGAACAGGGGACTGTCAGCGCTGGCGCCTGCCATACCGAGAATCTCACCGTCCCTTACAGCGGCGATGCCCAAAACATCCGGGGCATCCGGATCGAAAGCAAATGCCTGATTAAAGCGGTCGTCGCCTCGAAATTGCAGAATAGTATCCTGATCATATCGTATCAGTTTAAAATTCAGGGCCTCAGACAGTAATGGCGAAGAAAAATCAGAAGAAGATATGCCACCAAACTCAGGCAGGAAAAAGGGGTGTACCTGCGCAATACGGAGACCGAAGGGAGCCAGCAATTCTTCCAATTCCCGAAGCCGTTTTATGTCAAAAAACCATTCTCCTGTCACATCAGCATAACGTTTCCGACATTCAGCCACAATTTCCTCGGAACCGGTAACTAATAATTTCCCATGAACGACAGCAATTTTTAACCTGCAAACCGTCTGTTCCTGAAAACGGCGGCGTCCTTCCTGCGGAATATAGAGTGTAAAATGATTGTTTGAATCAGCCACATCAGCAGGACTGCAACAGTAATCCAGTGCCAGCTGACGGGACAATTCTTCCAGGTACATAGATGTCGGAACTCCTTTCATAATGGATCACATCAAACTCTGTGGTTCCCATCCTTTCATTACATGTTTCACGGTGTACTCCGCAGCCTCCGCATCTGTCAACTGGTGGGAGAAGTCTGCGCGGGTGTCAGGGGAAGCGCCGGGACCGTAAGAAGCATATTCTCCGTAATAGAAATGACCATGGGGTTTCTTCCAGTCCTGCCAGCCGGCGGGATGGATGTGTTCTCCCAGTTCACAGTGCAAGAATACGGTCTTCGCCCATTCTCTCCAGGGACGTCCCAGGTAGATGGAATGGGGAGGACAGTCGCTCTCCAGGCTGCATTCATGGAAGACATAGCCGTAGGGCTCTTCCATGGGGGTGGAGGCTGCGGTCACATAGCCGTAGATCACTTCATCCTCCGGACTTTCCGGAGGGATCCGGTCTCCGGGAAGCTTCGAGTAGATCGTACAATGTTCAAACCAGGCGATGCCGCTGCCGAAGATGAAATCCACATCTCCCTGAATAAAACAGTTTTCATAATAATGACGTCCAATCGTGCGGGGCTTGAATTCTCCGGGACCCTTGAAGCCTCCGGGCTGCGCCTCTTTTAACGGCAGAGGTGCATCGAAGATCGTATCCTGGCTGCCAAGAAAACGACAGTCATAAAAAGCATTGCGGTCGCCGTCTACATAGACTGCCAGCGCCTGCCCTACGGTATGTCCGAAGCCGGAATCGTTCTGAAAGGTCAGATGCTTTGCGGTAAAATCGTGGGTGTCGATCCGGACGGAAGCGGTGCGGAAGGTTCCGCGTTTATCCCCATCGGGCATGAGATCAAAGGCGGCATCTCCGTAGACGAGAATAGTTTTGTCCGTACCTGCTCCTTCGAAGGTGACATTTGGTCTGTTGATGACTAATTTTTCCCGATAAATACCTTCCCCAATGTGTACGATCACAGGGGGCAGATCAGAAACGGGAGCCGGGAACTTTTTTTCGCACTCTGAAGCCGGAAACTCCGGCAAAGAAGCCAGAGCCTCGCCGATGGTGGTAAAAGAAGTGCCCGGAAGAGTATTTCCGGGCATATTGACATAATAATGTAAAGGCATCTTGTCTGACATAGTAACTCCAATCTGTAGATGTTGTGTCATGGGAATAAAGACTACATGAGACATCTACAACACAATGCAGCCTAAGGTCTTGTATGGTTGATAGCTGAATAGCTTAAAGCAGGCGAACAATCTCTAAATCCGGCTGATCCGCCAGGTTCACATACTCTCCGCCACATTGTACGATAGGCCGGGAGAGCTTGTCTTTGTTGATATAAATGATCGTCCCTTTCCGCCCGTCACTTAACAGACAGCGGTTCTGCAGACAGGAATTAACTACATTTTCCAGAAAAGGAAGCAGGATGGAGACATCGTATTTCTGGAAGCCTTCCACCTCGAACATTTCAATCACACGGAACGGACACAAAGGTCCTCTGTAGCAGCGGGCGGCGGTCATGGCATCATAGACATCCGCGATAGCTACGATTCTTGCGTAAGGATCGATCTGATTTCCTTTTAATTTCAGGGGATAACCGCTGCCATCGTTGCGCTCGTGATGCATGAGGGCGGCATTTTTTACATGATCATCCACGTCCTGGGAGAGCAGAAGCTGATATCCGAGAGAAGGATGCTTTTTGATCGTTGCAAATTCTTGATCGGACAGCTTACCGGGTTTTGAAATGATGGAATAAGGAACCAGTAATTTACCGATATCATGGAACAGGCCGCAGGCAGTGGCCAGCTCGACTTCCTTGTCAGACAGCTTCAGCCATCCGGCCAGTATGTTGCAGATCAGGGCAACATTCAGACTGTGAGTGTAAGTGGAATCATCATATTCCCGCATGTTCTGAAGCATGTCCAGAATGCTGATACTGCCGGAATGATTGGCTACAATGGCCATGGTGTTCTTCAATAGGGTATTTACGTCTAAAGTGGTATTTTTTTGAATCACCAGATTCATATTTTCCCGGAACAGCTCAACATCATTTTCAAAATCTGTCTTGAACAGTTGAAACTCCGGAGAACTCTTAATGCGCTCGGAGTAAGAGAGCTCAGTGTCAGTGGGATCCTCCACAGGCTGTACGGGGTGTATGATATCTTCGGCAAAAATGGTGAGGATACCGTACAGATCCAGCTTGGTGATCAGCTTGTCCGTAAGAACAGTACCTTTTTGCATCAGAAGCTCATGGTCCAGATCATAGACATCTTCGGCTACGGTCATGCCGGGAACCAGTTGGGTGATAGACAGCCTTTTCATAAGTATTCTGCTCCTTATCATGAAAAGAAAATTTAACTGATCTCATTATAATAATTTTTATCCGGACTGTCAATTTATGCAGGCTCTTAGGTGTCCATATCCTGTTCACAAAATTTTTACAGTCTTTTCACGGCAACGGCAGCATTGAAAGGTTGAAACATAGAGGAAAATCTGCTACAATAAGCTTTGAATTATGCGAAGACCCATGGACATTTTATTGTCAAAAGGGTGCGGAAACGAGGAAAAAATGAGCGTTATTGAGAAGATATTTGGCACGCACAGTTCCAGAGAACTGAAGCGTATTGAGCCCCTGGTGGACAAGATCGAGGCACTCCGCCCGACGATGCAGGCACTTTCCGATGAGGAACTGCGCGGCAAGACCGAGGAGTATAAGAAGCGTCTGAACAATGGAGAGACCTTGGATGATCTGCTTCCGGAGGCTTATGCAACCGTAAGAGAGGCTGCAAAGCGTGTTCTGAACATGGAGCACTACAGAGTACAGCTGATCGGTGGTATCATCCTGCATCAGGGACGTATCGCGGAGATGCGTACCGGTGAAGGTAAGACTTTGGTGTCTACCCTTCCCGCTTATCTGAATGCTTTGGAAGGCAAGGGTGTCCATGTCGTTACCGTCAATGACTATCTGGCAAAGCGTGACGCGGAGTGGATGGGTCAGGTACACGAGTTCCTGGGACTGAAGGTCGGCGTGGTACTGAACAGCATGACCTCCGAGGAGAGACAGGAAGCTTACAAGTGTGATATCACTTATGTTACCAACAACGAACTGGGATTTGATTATCTGCGTGATAACATGGTTATTTACAAGGAACAGCTGGTTCTGCGTGGACTGCATTATGCCATCATCGATGAGGTGGACTCCGTATTGATCGATGAAGCGAGAACCCCTCTGATCATTTCCGGACAGAGCGGCAAGTCCACAGCTCTGTACGAGATGTGTGATCTGCTGGCACGTCAGATGAAGCGCGGCGATGATGTACAGGAACTGACCAAGATGGACGCCATTATGGGTGTGGTACAGGAAGAGACCGGAGACTTCGTCGTTAACGAAAAGGATAAGATCATCAACCTGACCGCAGCAGGTATGGAGAAGGTTGAGAGATTCTTCCACATTGATAACTTCGCAGATCCCGAGAACCTGGAGATCCAGCACAATATCATCCTGGCATTGCGTGCCCATAATCTGATGTTCCGTGATAAGGATTACGTGGTAAAAGACGATCAGGTACTGATCGTCGATGAATTTACCGGACGTATCATGCCGGGACGCCGTTATTCCGACGGTCTGCATCAGGCAATCGAAGCAAAAGAGCATGTAAAGGTGAAGAGAGAAAGTAAGACGCTTGCATCCATTACATTCCAGAACTTCTTTAATTTATTCGATAAAAAGTGTGGTATGACCGGTACAGCTCTCACTGAGGAGACCGAGTTCCGTGAGATCTACGGCATGGATGTTGTTGTGATCCCTACGAACCGTCCCGTTATCCGTAAGGATCTGCAGGATGCTGTATACAAGACGAAGAGAGAGAAGCTGAACGCTATCGTGAATGCGGTAGAGGAAGCACATGCCACAGGACAGCCTGTACTGGTAGGTACGATTACGATCGAAGCCAGTGAGGAACTGAGCAGAATGCTGACCAAGCGCGGCATTCAGCACAAGGTTCTGAATGCAAAATTCCATGAACTGGAAGCAGAGATCGTAGCCGATGCCGGTGTACACGGTGCGGTAACCATCGCTACCAACATGGCAGGCCGTGGTACGGATATCAAGCTGGATGATGAAGCGAGAGCCGCCGGCGGACTGAAGATCATCGGTACCGAGCGTCATGAGTCCAGACGTATTGATAATCAGCTGCGTGGTCGTTCCGGACGTCAGGGAGATCCCGGTGAGTCCAAGTTCTACATCTCTCTGGAGGACGATCTGATGAGACTGTTCGGCTCCGAGCGTCTGATCAGTATGTTCAATACCTTAGGTATTCCCGAAGGACAGGAGATCGAGCACAAGGCATTGACCAATGCCATCGAATCCGCTCAGAAAAAGATTGAGAGCAACAACTACGGTATCCGTAAGAATCTGTTAGAGTATGACCGTGTCATGAGTGAACAGAGAGAGATCATCTACGAGGAGCGTCTGCGGGTACTGAACGGCGAGAGCATGCGCGATGTGATCTACAAGATGATCACCGATATTACCGAGAATTGTGTAGATATCTGTATCAATGACGACGCAGATATCTCTGACTGGGATTTCAATGAGTTAAATACCCTGCTCATTCCTACGATCCCGTTACAGCCTCTGACACCGGAGCGCGTGAAGAAGCCCAAGAAGAACAGCTTAAAGCAGCAGTTAAAGGAAGAAGCTGTGAAGCTGTACGAAGCAAAAGAAGCCGAGTTCCCCGAACCCGAAGCAATCCGTGAGCTGGAGCGTGTGGTTCTGCTGAAGGTCATCGACCGTAAGTGGATGGATCACATCGATGATATGGAGCAGCTGCGTCAGGGCGTTGGTTTACAGGCATACGGACAGAGAGATCCTCTGGTAGAGTACAAGATGAGCGGTTACGAGATGTTCGATGAGATGACTCAGAACATCAGGGAAGAGACTGTGAGACTTCTGTTCCATATCAAGATCGAACAGAAGGTAGAGCGTGAGCAGCAGGCGAAGATCACCGGCACGAATAAGGATGATTCCTTGCCGAAGGGACCTGTAAAGCGTGAAAATGCAAAGGTTTACCCGAACGATCCCTGCCCCTGCGGAAGCGGTAAAAAATACAAGAACTGCTGCGGACGGAAGGCCTGATGCTTCCTGATGGCAGCGGAAGATGATGCGGCAGCGCGGACAGACGCTTTGCCTGCCGGAAAAAGTGAGAATTACAATAATAAAATAAGAAAGTAGGTGACGTTAAGTGGTTGAATTAGATCAGATGAAGACAGAAATTCTGTCCTACGAAACACCTTTAGCGGAAGTGAGGGATTCACTTTGACCTTGCTAACAAGGCAAAGCGGATCGAAGAAATGGAACGTGAGATGGAGGCTCCCGGATTCTGGGATGACCCGGAGCGTTCCAACCAGAAAATGAAAGAACTGAAGAACCTGAAGGATACGGTGGGTGAGTGTGACAAGCTCTCCACACAGTATGATGACATCCTGACTCTGATCGACATGGGATATGAGGAGAACGATGAGTCTCTGATCCCGGAAATCCGTGGAGAACTGGATGAATTCATCAGGGAATTCGACGAACTCAGGATCGGTACTCTATTGTCCGGAGAATATGATAAGAACAATGCGATCTTAAAGCTCAATGCCGGTGCCGGCGGTACCGAAAGCTGTGACTGGTGCGGTATGCTGTATCGTATGTATACCCGTTGGGCGGAGCGTAAGGGCTTTACCATCGAAGTGTTGGACTACCTGGATGGTGATGAGGCCGGAATCAAGTCAGTGACTTTCCAGGTCAATGGTCTGAATGCCTACGGCTATCTGAAGTCTGAGAAGGGTGTACACCGTCTGGTGCGTATCTCTCCTTTCAATGCCCAGGGCAAGCGTCAGACATCCTTTGTATCTCTGGATGTTATGCCGGATATTGAAGGAGATCTGGATGTGGATATTGATGAGAAGGATCTGCGTATTGATACTTACCGAAGCAGTGGTGCCGGTGGACAGCACATCAACAAGACATCATCTGCTATCCGTATCACCCATATCCCGACGGGAACAGTAGTGCAGTGTCAGAATGAGCGAAGCCAGTTCCAGAACAAGGATAAGGCAATGCAGATGCTGAAAGCCAAGCTGTATCTGTTAAAGCAGGAAGCAAATGCCGAGAAGCTGTCGGATATCCGCGGAGAAGTCAAGGAGATCGGCTGGGGCAACCAGATCCGTTCCTATGTATTACAGCCTTACACACTGGTCAAGGATCACCGTACCGATGTGGAGACAGGTAATGTGGATGCAGTACTGGACGGCGGCCTGGATATCTTCATCAATGGCTATTTGAAATGGATCAGCGTACAGGGAGATAAGAAGACAGAGAATTAATAATTAATGATGCCAGGGTCAAAAGGTCTAAGCCCACATGAGCTTGCTCATAAGTGGGTGAAAGACCTTAGGACCCGCCCCGATATGAGCATAAAAGTGGGATGATAATCCCACGATATGCGAATAGAGGGTAGGGTGCTATGTGCCAGTGGCACATGTTTAGCACGGACCGAAGCGGAGCGGAGAAGTGAGAGTGCGTAGCACGGAACAATCCGTAGGCATCAGAGTCGGGGGCTTTTGACCCCGACATCATAATTAATATAAGACATAAATAAAACACATTCCATAGGCAAAAGCCTTGTGGAATGTGTTTTTGCGTACATAATATATAACGTACAATATATAATAGCTAACTGTCAATGGCGCTCGTTCTGCATCAGATCCAGGAAATATAAGGTCTGGGTCATATTCAGGTATGGCACCAGCCATAGGTTTCCGATACCGAAGCTCAGCAAACACAGAAATCCCAGCGGCAGGAAACTCATTTGTAAACAGAACAGCTCCCATTTATGACCCTTCATAATGCGGAAGCTTAATTTCATAAGCTCCATGGCGTTATACTGGGGAAAATCTAACAGTAAATAGTAAGCCTGGGATAAACCAAGGGATAATGGAATATAGATACACATACCGATGACCATAAGCACAATGCACAGGATTGCCATGGTTATGGAATCAAAGCCTTTCCCTGACCTCAGGAGAAAATAGCAGATATCAAACGGAAGTGTACATGCCGTATTCAGTAGGATCAGTACTGCGGAGATCCCGAGCGATTTTTTGAATAAGTATTTGAAGCCGTAGAACAGATTGGCAGTCACAGCAGGTCTGCCGCAGGCAGTATTCAGATAAAATAATGTGATGCCGGTCTGAAAAACTCCGGCGAAAATCGACACTAAAGTCGTAGTGGCTGTCAAAAGCAGATATTCCGTCAGAGATGTCTCTGCGCTTCCCCCCATAAGTGTCCGTACGGTAAGGATCATAGTGAAGGTCATGCTGACAGCAAAGGTGAGGGAAAATACGATCAGACTCCGGCAGATAGACAGCAGGATGGCATTGCCGTAATGCCCTGCCATCTGATCTCTGGCTTTTTCTTTGAGTTGGGCTCTGGATGCATATTGTATCATAGAAATCCTCTTTTCTTTTTATTATTTTGTTCTATTGGTGATTCCGGCTGATCCGGGTTCTGATTTCGAAACCGCAGGATCCGTCGGAAAACAACGGCATGTCTTACAGGTAAGACTGCCAGAACTCTTCCATATCGACACCGTACATCTGCTGGTACATCTGATCCAGCATATTCATATAAGAAGGATCTGTGAATACCGTGACAATACTGCTGATAGTGATGAAGATACCAAGTGCCAGACCTACACAGGACAGCCAGATACCGGCAACACACATGTTGTTCATGCGCTGTCCCTTTTTTCTGGTAAGCATTGCGAAGAGAATGCCAAGAGCACCGGCGGGGATGGCTAGTATGCCGGTACAACACATGACCAGAGAGCAGATACCGCAGACCATAGAAGCAATCGACAAGCCTCTGTATTTCGGATCGACCTGTGGCATGTTCTGATTCATTTGGTTATTTTGATTCTGATAATAATCCATAGAAAGCCTCATTTCCGGGCGGCATATGGTGAATTTATCTGCCGCGCTTATATTAAGTACTGTACCATTTTTCCACACAATAAGCAAATGAAATAAAAATGAAAAGATTGATAAAACATTGAGAAAACTTCCGATTTCCAGTATAATAGACCCATGTGCAAAACAAAATGACAGTATGTCATCAGGAGGAACTATGGATATTATACAGAAAATCAAAGAAGAACTTCAGGTAGAAAAATGGCAGGTGGAAGCGGCTGTGAAGCTGATCGATGAGGGAAATACCATCCCTTTCATCTCTCGTTACCGTAAGGAGGTCACCGGATCCTTAAATGACGAGCAGCTCCGTAATCTCGATGAGAGACTGACCTATCTGAGAAGTCTGGAAGATAAAAAGGAACAGGTACTGAAAAGCATCGAGGAACAGGGAAAACTTACCGATGAGTTAAAGGAGAAGATTCTGGCAGCGCAGACTCTGGTAGTGGTAGAGGATCTGTATCGTCCCTATCGTCCCAAGAGAAAGACCCGTGCCAGCATTGCAAAGGAGAAGGGACTGGAGCCTCTGGCAGAATACATTCTGCGCCAGGAGGCAACAGAACCAGCGCTTAACGAGGCGGCCAAGTATGTTTCCGAAGAAAAAGAAGTAAAGACTGCGGAGGAAGCATTGCAGGGAGCACAGGATATTATTGCCGAGATGATCTCCGACGATGCGGATCATCGTCTTTACATCCGCAATATCACCGTAGAGGAAGGCATTGTGACCAGTACGGCGAAGGATGAGAAGGCTCAGAGCGTCTACGAGATGTATTACAATTTTGAAGAGCCTGTGAAGAAGATTGCAGGTCACAGAGTACTGGCATTGAACCGCGGAGAGGCAGAAAAAGTGCTGACTGTTAAAGTCAATGCACCCAAGGAGCGTATTCTTCGTTATCTGGAGAAGAAGCTGATCACGAAGGAAAATGAATATACCACACCGGTAATCTGTGCCGCATTGGAAGACAGCTATGATCGTTTAATAGCACCTGCTATTGAAAGAGAGATCCGTAACGATCTGACAGAAAAGGCAGAGGATGGAGCGATCAATGTCTTCGGCAAAAACTTAGA
Organism: Simiaoa sp.; assembly: GCF_051972595.1. Lineage (NCBI taxonomy): Bacteria > Bacillati > Bacillota > Clostridia > Lachnospirales > Lachnospiraceae > Simiaoa > Simiaoa sp. Next base: position 10,381 of record NZ_JBOKRY010000036.1, read on the forward strand.
GCAGCTGCTGTTGCAGCCACCTATCGCAGGAAAAGTGGTCTTAGGCTGGGATCCGGCGTTCCGTACCGGCTGTAAACTGGCAGTGGTAGATGCTACCGGAAAAGTGCTGGATACGAAAGTGATCTTCCCGACAGCACCCCAGAATAAGGTGGAGGAGTCCAAGGCAGAACTGAAGAAACTGATCAAAAAATATAATGTAGATTTAATTTCTGTAGGGAATGGTACGGCGTCCAGAGAGTCCGAGCAGGTAATTGTAGAACTGTTGAAAGAACTGGATCGTCCGGTACAGTATGTGATCGTCAACGAGGCAGGTGCTTCCGTATACTCCGCTAGTAAGCTGGCGACAGAAGAGTTTCCCAATTTTGACGTTGGTCAGCGAAGCGCCGCATCCATCGCCAGAAGATTGCAGGATCCCCTGGCGGAACTGGTGAAGATCGATCCCAAGTCCATCGGTGTCGGTCAGTATCAGCATGACATGAATCAGAAGAAATTAAGCGATGCTTTAAACGGCGTGGTAGAAGACAGTGTAAATAAAGTCGGCGTGGATCTGAATACCGCATCCGCATCTCTCCTGGAATATGTCTCCGGTATTAATAAGACCATTGCAAAAAATATTGTGGATTACAGAGAAAATAACGGGCGTTTTGTAAGCAGAAAACAGCTGTTGAAGGTACCGAAGCTTGGGCCTAAGGCGTATGAGCAGTGTGCCGGTTTCTTGCGGATCCTGGATGGCAAGAACCCGCTGGATGCCACAAGTGTCCATCCCGAGTCCTATGAAGCAGCTAAGCAGTTGATGGAGAAGCTGGGATTGACTATGGAAGATATTAAGGAAGCCCAGAAGCAGGCGGCAGCAAAGAAAGCTTCCGGCAGGAGCAGTGCGGCGCAGGAAGGCGGACAGAAGAATGGTAACGGCACAGTCAATGCAGCGAAAAAGCGGGAAGAACAGAAGGGCAAGACTGTAAGAGTGCATAATACCAACACCGCCATGGGTAAGGCCCTTGCAGCAGCCATGGGTGGCATGACGTTCGATAACTCCCAAGAAGTGTCTGCAAAGCAGACGGCACCAGCAACTAAAAATGCAGTAAATGATGCAAAGGATATGTCCGGTCTGGAGAAGCGTATTAAAAATAAGAAGCTTTTAGCAGAAGAACTGGGCATTGGTGAGATCACTCTCACAGATATTCTGAAGGAACTGGAGAAGCCGGGCAGAGATCCCAGAGACGATATGCCGAAGCCGATCCTGCGCAGTGATGTTCTGGATATGAAGGATTTAAAGCCCGGTATGATCTTAAAGGGAACCGTGCGTAATGTCATTGACTTCGGTGTATTCGTGGATATCGGTGTCCATCAGGATGGGCTTGTGCATATCTCCCAGATCACAGATCGTTATATCAAGCACCCTCTGGAGGCAGTCAGCGTCGGCGATATCGTGGATGTGCAGGTACTTACCGTAGATGTGGCTAAGAAGCGTATCGGTCTGACCATGAAGATTCAGAAACAATAAGAATATATAAAATATAAAAAACAGGGACAGCAGATAACTGCAATCCCTGTTTTTGTTTTGGAAAAAATTACGCTTTGTGACCGGTCTTGATGATGGGGCTTAACGGCTTGTAGATCAGCAGTGTTACGACAGACACCAGCGTTCCTTTGATGAGATTCATGGGAGCCACACATGCCACCACGAAGCTTACAATGCTGCCTTCCTTTGCCAGCGGATTGACCTCGGTTCCCATTGCCAGGATGGCATCCATGGGCATTCCGTAGAATTTAGAGAACGCGGGAAGCAGATATACGGCATTGAATGCGGTGCCGAATACGGTCATGAAAAGAGTACCCACAATGCAGGCGATGATTGCGCTTTTCTTTGTCTTCTTAAAAGAGTACACAGCAGAAGCGGGGATGATCAGGCTGCAGCCCACCACGAAGTTCGCAAGATCGCCGATGAAAGCGGTAGAGGTACCCTTTATGCACAGCTTCAGCAGTATCTTCACGAATTCCATCATGACACCGGCTACGGGACCGAAGGCAAAGGAACCGACTAAGATCGGCAGCTCACTGAAGTCCATTTTATAGAAACCGGGGGCAAAAAAGATAGGGAAATCCAGCACATGCAGGATCATGGCGATGGCGGAAAACATACCAATCATGGCAAGCTTTCTTGTATTGAAGATCGGTTCTTTGATGCCGTTTTTCTTCTGTGCGCCCTTTTCCAGCACTACAGCCACCAGGAAACATCCCACGATGACTGCCAGGAAGATAACCACATAGGCCACATTTTCAGTTACAGTTTGCATTAATTTGTTCATTTCAGAACTCCTTTCCTATGAAGAAAATCAAGGAAAGCCTTCAAAAAAAGCCCCGGAATACAAGCTTCCGGGGCATGGGTATCACAAAAAAATATAAGTGATACGTCTTCTTTCATCCAGACTGTACTGTTGGTCCCGGATTCACACCGGATCAGCCGCAGAATTGTATCTGCGGGTCGCGGACTTAAGGATGACCTATTACCGCCAGTAGGGAATTACACCCAACCCTGAAGAACTTTACCTTATGGATGGAATATATCACTTTGTGAAATAAAAGTCAATATAGAAAATCTTTAGAATTTTCACAGCTTTTTTTTCCAATTTATCTGATAGTGTATTGTGCATAGATTTGAGATAAATAAATGTTGACACTCAAAAGAAATTATTGTATTATGCACGTAGTACAACGATACAATAAAACAAGTAAAAACAGAAATAAATAACAGGAGCAGGTGAGAAATGAGCGCATTAGTAGAGATCAAGGATGTGTGTAAGATCTATAATCCGGGGGAAAATGAAGTGCGCGCCCTGGATCATGTCAGTCTGACCATCGACGAGCAGGAATTTGTGGCTATCATCGGGCATTCCGGAAGCGGAAAGTCTACACTGATGAATATGCTTGGCTGTCTGGATGTGCCTACCAGTGGGGAATATTGGCTGCATGGACAGGACGTGTCCGCATTATCTGACGATGAATTGTCCGACATCCGGAACCGGGAGATCGGGTTTATCTTTCAGGGTTTTAATCTGATCCCGAATCTGACGGCATTGGAAAATGTGGAGCTGCCTCTGATCTATAGGGGAGTATCCAAAAGTGTGCGGGAAGAGCTGTCCGTGGAGGCCTTGAAAAAGGTAGGTCTCGAACATCGTATGGATCATAAGCCTTCGGAGATGTCCGGCGGTCAGCAGCAGAGAGTGGCGATAGCCAGGGCCATAGCCCAGGCACCTCCGGTGATCCTGGCGGATGAGCCCACAGGTAATCTGGACTCCAATTCCACGAAAGAGATTATGGATATTCTGAAAGGATTACATAAAGAAGGAAGAACTGTCATATTGATCACACATGATAATGAGATCGCAGCACAGGCGAAGCGAGTGATCAAGATCCGTGACGGAAAAGTAGAATCCGACTCCGGGCAGATCAATTAGGTGGAATGCGTAGCACGAAGCAATCCGCAGGCAGTAAAGATGGGGATCTTGCCCCCGACATCTTAACGATATGAGGATAAAAATAGAAAGGGATCATAGGATCATGGAACAACAGGAAAAGACAGAACAGGCACTGAGTGCAAAAGAAAACAAGGCAATGAAGAAGGAAGAAAAGAGAAAACTAAAAGGAACAAAAAGAGAACAGAAGGCAGGTAAAATCGGTAAAAAACGTAAAAAAGCACCTATTATTATTGCTGCTATCATAATCATACTGATCGTGATCCGTATGGTAAGCTGTGCGTTTTCCGGCAGTGCGGGCGTCATGGTCAGCACTACTAACGCATTCCGCGGTGACATCGAGGAAAATGTCAGCACCAGCGGCAAGGTAGTCAGTGAAGAGAAAGCGGTTCTCTTTGCGCCGGTAGGCGGCAGATTAAACGAAGTCAATGTGGCAGCCGGTGATGCTGTCAAGGCAGGGGATGTGCTGATGACCTATGACATGGCCCAGATGGAGGAGCGCCTGCAGGAGGCAACATTACAGCAGACCAAGAGCAGTGCTTCCTATAACAGCACCATGACAGAGAACAGCAAGAGTCAGGCGAAATTAAACGAAGCCAACACCAATCTGGCAGTTCTGGACAAACAGCTGGCAGACTACAAGGCTTATCTGAAAGAACTGCAGGATAAACTTGCAAAGAGTCAGAGAGAAACCCAGAGACAGTTATCCGAAGAAAGTTATGAATTATCCAGAAAATCCGCCAATTTGAGCAAGGAACTGCAGGATTCCGCTACCAGTGCAGACCGTGCGAAAGAAATCAATAAGGAACTCCAGGATATCAGTGCCAGCCAGGCGAGAAATTCTTATGTGCAGTCCATTGCAGGATCCAGCGATTACGTGGTAAATATGCAGAATGAGATTGCTTCCGTACAGGAACATATTGAGGAATGTGAAACTTATAAAGCGAAGATGCAGGCACAGAAGGATGCCGGGGAAGGATCGATCTTAAACGGTTATCAGTCCCAGGGGTACGCTGCTGACAGAGATCTGGCACAGCTGACCTACAAAGAGGCGGAGGAACAGTATTATTCTGCGAAGAAAGGCATTGTAGCTGATTTTGATGGTATCGTAACGGAATGCACCGGTGTATCCGGAGCCAGTGTGGCGGAGGGCGCACAGCTGATCACACTGGAGAGCAGCCAGAATGTGAAGGTTTCCTTTGATGCTTCCAAGTCCGATGTGGCAAAACTTGCCATCGGGCAGAAAGTAGATATTACCATCTCCGGCAATAAATACGAAGGCGAGATCAGTAAGATCAATCGTATGGCAACACTGAATGCCTCCAATACGCCCATGGTAGGGGTAGAAGTACATCTGACTAACCCGGATGACAAGATCATTCTGGGACTGGATGCAAAGCTGACCGTACATACCAACAGTGCACAGGATACATTGTTGATCCCGGTAGAAGCGATCAATGCGGATAAAAACGGAGATTTCCTCTATGTGATCGAGAATGGCATGGTAGTTAAGAGGGCAATTACCTGCGGAATCTCCTCCGATGAATACACAGAGGTCCTGGAGGGCATTACCGAGGAAGACCAGATCATAGTGAACAGTCTCACGGGTGTCAGCCTGGAGGAGGGCATGGCAGTAACGGCTGTGCCCATGGAACAGTAGGAGGCGGATCCATGACACAAGTATGGGAATACATCAAAATTGCATTGATGAATATCCGCAGTAATAAAGGACGTTCGATCCTGACCATGCTGGGCATTATCATAGGAATCTCTTCGGTGATCATGATCATCTCCATAGGTAATGGCGTGAAAAGTGGGATCAACGGAGAACTGAATTCTATGGCGGGCGGTCAGATCGCCGTTTATAGCAGCAATACCGCGGAAAACGGAACAGAGGTGGTATTCACGGAAGAGGATATGGATGCCATTCTGGAGAAAGTTCCAAATGTCAAGGCGGTAACACCGTCCTGGAGTTTCAGCGGAAGCGCCACCGGCAGAAAGGGAACTTTTGATGCTGCTGCAACTTTCGGTAAGGCGGGACTGGAATATTCGAGCCAGGATCCGATCATCAAGGGACGTTATTTTACCGATTCGGATTATTATACGGCGAATAAGGTCTGTGTCATTACAGAGAGCAGCGCGAAAACGCTGTTTGGTAATACCAATGTGATCGGAATGAGCTTTGATTATACGTTGTATGGAGTGACACAGGAATTTACGATTGTTGGTATCCGTAAGGACAACGCATCGAAGCTGTTCGGAATGGGAGGAAACGGTACGGTGACCATGGAGGCACCTATCTCCACAATTTCCGAGGGGTATGGATTCTATGTGGATTACACGGACCTGCTGATCGTCAGTGATGGCGCGGAAAATGCCTCTCAGGTGGCGCAGGATACGGTGCGTCTGCTGGAGAACAGGCATGGTGTCAGAGGACAGAATGTCATCTCTGTACAGAACTTTAATGATATTATGAGCCAGATGGATCAGATCTTAAGCTACATTACTATCTTTGTAGTGTTCGTAGCAGCCATCTCTCTGCTGGTAGGCGGTATCGGTGTTATGAACATCATGCTGGTATCCGTGACGGAGCGTACCAGAGAGATCGGTATCCGGAAAGCACTGGGAGCGAGAACTGGATCCATTCTGCTACAGTTTTTGTCGGAGTCGGCGATCATCACCCTGCTGGGAGGTCTGATCGGTATTACCATCGGAGTGGCAGGAGCTTTTGGCATCTGCAGCCTGATCGGTTTTACCGCAAAAGTAAGCGCAGGAACGGTACTGGGAGCCAGCCTGTTCTCCTCTGCCGTAGGTATCTTCTTCGGTATCTATCCTGCGAAGAAAGCGGCAAAATTGAGCCCTATCGAGGCACTGCGCCATGAGTAAATAATAAAAATCATATAATAAGAAATCAGTGAACCGCAGGTGACAGATTATAAATCCCTGCGGTTCTTTACTTGCTTTTTTAAGGGAAAAAATTTATAATGTTTTTTATAGTATGCCGTTTTATGCACAGACGGAGCCCGGGGCCTTTCAATCACCTATGAGCAGGCGCATGTGGGGCTGGTCCTTTTGCCCCTGGCATCATACATTATGATAGAGGAAAGAACACGTTATGGTAGAATTGGATGTGAAGATTACATCGGGGGACTTATATGATTTTTTATTACGGCACAGCTATAACAGCGTGTCCGGACTTTTGGGAGCGGTGATCGGAGCACTGGGCGTTATTGTGGGAATTTCCAGACAGTACTGGATCTATCTGATCCTGGGAGTGGTGATCCTGTTATATCTCCCCTGGACGCTTTTTATCAAAAGCAAACAACAGGTGGCGAACAATCCGGTATTCAGGGAGCCTCTGCATTATGTTCTGGATGAGAATGGGATCACCATATCACAGGGAGACAGTTCTACCTGCCAGGCGTGGGAGGATTGTCTGAAGGCAGTATCCACCGGACGCAGCATCATTGTATATACGGCGAAGAATAACGCAACGATTTTCCCCAAAAGTCAGATGCAGGATAAAACGACAGATGTTATTGAAATGATCTCCACCCATATGCCCCCTGCAAAGGTGAAGATCCGCAGCTAGAAATGCCATAGAGCAGAGAACTTATCCGGAAAGTAACAACGGGCATTACGGTGTCGATAGAAAGCGTAAGAGAAATGACAACAGGTGATTCAACAGCAAACAAAGAATTTAAAAAGGAAATCATAGAGACTCACAGTGCACAGGAGACTTTTGCACTGGGACAGCGGATCGGCTTAGAAGCACTTCCCGGGCAGGTCTATACCCTGATCGGTGATCTGGGTGTGGGCAAGACCGTATTTACCCAGGGAGTGGCAGACGGTCTTGGAATTACGGAACCGGTCAACAGCCCCACCTTTACCATTGTACAGATCTATGAGGAGGGCCGTATGCCTTTTTATCATTTTGATGTGTACCGCATCGGAGATGTGGAGGAGATGGAAGAGATCGGCTATGAGGACTGTTTTTACGGCGAGGGATTGTGCCTGATCGAGTGGGCGAATCTGATCGAAGAGATCCTGCCGGAGCATTACAGACAGGTGACCATAGAAAAGGATCTGGAGAAGGGCTTCGATTATCGCCGGATCACGATTGAGGAGATGACTACATTATGAAAATATTAGCTTTGGACAGTTCCGGACTTGTGGCAAGTGCCGCCGTCGTGGAAGACAATGTCCTGATCGCAGAGTACACCACAGATTATAAGAAAACACATTCCCAGACATTACTTCCGATGTTGGACGAGATCCGGCAGATGATCGACCTGGATCTTCACACCATTGATGCCATTGCTATCTCCGCAGGTCCCGGATCCTTTACCGGACTGAGAATTGGTGCAGCAACCGCGAAGGGACTTGGTCTGGCACTGAATCTGCCGTTGGTAGAGGTGCCGACACTGGAAGGACTTGCCTTCAATCTTTGGGGGACGGACAAGCTGGTCTGCCCCATTATGGATGCCAGAAGGAATCAGGTATACACCGGAATCTATGAATTTTGTAAGGCAGAAGCAGCAGAGGATGGAAGCTGTGAACAGCAGCTTGTGATGCATTGTGTTAAGGAACAGTGCACAGCTATTGTGGATGAACTGGTGGACGAACTGAACCGCCTGGGACGTGAAGTGATCTTTTTGGGAGACGGCGTGCCGGTATACCTAAGACAGATCACAGAAGGAATGAAAGTTCCGTTTTCCTTTGCTCCCGCAGCCAATAACAGACAGCGGGCAGCCAGTGTGGCTTCTCTCGGAGCCATTTATTATGCACAGGGTAAGACCGTGACCGCTGCGGAGCATGAGCCCGAATATCTGCGTAAGAGCCAGGCAGAGCGGGAACGGGAAGAGCAGGAGAGAGCAGCAAAAGAGGCACAGGCATGAAGATAGAGGTTCGCCCCCTGCAGGATACAGATATCGAAGAATTGAGCCGTATCGAAGCCGCATCCTTCAGCATGCCCTGGTCTGCGGAGGATTTCAGAGGACTGCTTCTAAGAGATTATTGTCTGTATGTGGTGGCGGAGGCCGATGGACATATCGCTGGCTGCGCCGGATTGACGGACAGTTTTCATGAGGGTAATATCGACAATGTGGTAACTGCACCGGAGTACCGGAACCTGGGAGTGGGCAGTAAGATGCTCGAAGAACTGCTACGACTGGGGGCAGAGCGCGGCATTACGGCATATACATTGGAAGTCAGAGTGAGCAATGCACCGGCGATCCGTTTATATGAAAAGTTTGGTTTCGTCTCGGAAGGGATTCGTCCCGGATTTTATGAGAAACCTACCGAAGATGCCATGATCATGTGGCGGCGTTAACAAGTATTACCACCACCATCCGGCGATTTATTTGCTATGATAGTGAAAGAGGAAACTGTTTTTACGATCAGAAAGGTGGAAGGTAAGATGCGAAAGTCAGAAAACGGTAAATTAACCCAGGTAATATGTAACGCCTGTGGCAGAGAATTAAAAGTAGAAAAGGAAATCATCCGGGAAGGTTATTTCACTGCAGATGTACGCTTTGGGTATTTTAGCAAAAAAGACGGTATGAGACATGCCTTTGATCTGTGTGAGGACTGTTACGACAGTTGGATTGGCAGGTTTGTCATTCCGGTGGAAGAAGTACCGGAGACAGAATTATTATGACCCGCCCCGATATGAGCATAAAAGTGGGATGATAATCCCACGATATGCGAATAGAGGGTAGGATTGTGAGAGTGCGTAGCACGGAACAATCCGTAGGCATCAAAGTCGGGGGCTTTTGACCCCGACATCATTATTATAGACAGAACAACAGATGCTGCGAAGGCAAGATTGTGAGGAAGAATGTTAGACGTTTGTTTATTGGGAACCGGTGGAATGATGCCCCTGCCTTACAGGTGGCTGACTTCCCTGATGATGCGGTATAATGGAAAAAGTATTCTGATCGATTGCGGAGAGGGGACTCAGATTGCCATGCGCCAGAAGGGATGGAGTCCCAACCCCATTGATATTATCTGTTTTACTCATTTCCATGCGGATCACATCAGCGGTCTGCCGGGGATGCTTCTGACCATGGGAAATGCGGAGCGGACAGAACCGTTATTATTGATCGGACCGAAAGGTCTTACCAAAGTAGTGGCTTCTTTACGTGTGATCGCACCGGAGTTGCCTTTTGAGGTAAAATGTCTGGAGATCACGGAAAATGCCCAGACTTTTTCTTTTGAAGGTTTTCGGCTGGAAGCTTTCAAAGTAAATCATAATGTTCTCTGTTACGGCTACAGTATGGTGATTGACCGCGCAGGTCGATTTGACAAAGACAGAGCCATGGAGCAGGAAATCCCCATGAGATTCTGGAGTCGACTACAAAAAGGAGAGACCCTGGAAGAGAACGGCAGAGTATTTACACCGGATATGGTACTGGGAGCGGAACGCAAGGGGCTGAAAGTAACCTACAGCACCGATACCAGACCTACGGAGAGCATCCGACAGAATGCCAAAGGTACGGATCTGCTGATCCTCGAAGGCATGTACGGGGAGCCGGACAAGCTGGTGAAAGCCAGAGAGCACAAGCACATGACCATGTACGAGGCAGCGAAGATTGCAAAAGAAGCAGAGGTTCCGAAATTATGGCTGACCCACTACAGCCCGTCCATGACCAGACCGGAGGAATTCATGGAGGATGTGCGGAAGATATTTCCGGCGGCTTATGCGGCTAAGGATGGCTGGACCATGGAACTGAAATTTGATGAGGGAGAGTGAGCAATCTTATGAAGAAAACCAACACATCCGTGACTAAGATCACAGTCTTGTTCATCTTCTTACTCGTGCTGGTGGTAGGATATTATGCGTATCTGTCCGGAACACACCGCACTGAGCAGCAGGAAGCGGTCATGTCGGAGGTGGATACGGCACTTTCCAGGGATCTGGACAATGATTATCCCGCCACGCCCAAGGAAGTGATCAAATATTACAATGATCTGATGAAGTGCTTTTACAATGAAGAATGTACGGCGGAAGAGCTTCAGGATCTTGGCAGAAAATCACTGCAATTATTTGACGAAGAACTTCAGGAAAACAATGACGAAGATACTTATCTTATCCGGTTGCAGGGTGAGGTGCAGAACTATAAGGACAACAAGAGAAAGATAACAAGTGTTTCTCTTGCACCCAGCACAAATGTGGACTATTATTCGGTAGACGGATATTCTTTTGCAAGAATTTCCTGTGGCTATACCATGACGGAAAACGGCAAAAAAACTTCTACCGTTATGGTATATCTCTTACGCAGGGATGACAGCCGCAGATGGAAGATATACGGTTGGGAAACGGCGGATCAGTTGAACAGTAAGCTGGAACAGACAGACAATAATTAGAATAAACATACAATAATTAGAACAAAGCAGGCAAAAAAATGACAGAGACAGAAAAACAAAAAGACATTTATATTTTGGGGATCGAGAGTTCCTGTGATGAGACAGCGGCATCGGTGGTAAAAAACGGCAGAGAGGTACTTTCCAATGTGATCTCTTCTCAGATTGCCTTACATACGTTGTATGGCGGCGTGGTGCCGGAGATCGCATCCCGGAAGCATATCGAGAAGATCAACCAGGTCATTGAGCAGGCACTTGTCGATGCCCATGTGACACTTGATGATATCACGGCGATCGCGGTGACCTATGGACCGGGACTGGTGGGGGCACTTCTGGTGGGGGTATCCGAAGCCAAAGCCATCAGCTTTGCTACCGGGATTCCCCTGGTAGGTGTTCATCACATTGAGGGACATATCAGTGCTAATTTTATAGAAAATAAGGAATTGGAGCCTCCGTTTATCTGTTTGGTGGCTTCCGGCGGACATTCCCATCTGGTGGTGGTCAAGGATTACGGAGAATATGAGATCATCGGACGGACCAGGGATGATGCGGCGGGTGAGGCTTTTGACAAGGTGGCACGTGCCATCGGGCTGGGCTATCCCGGCGGACCTAAGATTGATAAGGTGTCGAAGGAGGGTAATCCCGATGCGATTCATTTTCCCAGAGCGGCAGTAGCGGAAAACGAGTACGATTTCAGCTTCAGTGGTCTGAAATCAGCAGTGCTGAATTACCTAAACGGCTGTCAGATGAAGGGTGAGAGCTATAATCAGGCGGATGTGGCTGCTTCTTTCCAAAAAGCGGTGGTAGATGTGCTGGTAAGCCATTCACTGCATGCTGTGAAAGCCTATGGTCTGAACAAATTCGCCATTGCCGGCGGCGTGGCATCCAATTCCTCTCTGCGGGCAGCCTTTGAAGAAGAGTGCGGCAAACGAAATATTGCATTTTATCACCCTTCACCTATTTTCTGTACAGACAATGCAGCGATGATCGGTGTGGCGGGCTATTATGAATATATCAAGGGTGTACGCAGCGGCTATGACCTGAATGCGGTTCCGAATTTAAAATTGGGAGAGCGTAGCACGGAGCAATCCGTAGGCATCAAAGTCGGGGGGCTTTTGACCCCGACATCTTAAATATAGAAAGACTGACATAAATATGATAGACAGAGTAGCAGAAGAGTATTTAACAGAAGATTTTGTAGCATATAAAACAGAAAAAGAGGATGAGAACAAGGAAAAACCGCGTTGTACCGCCATTATCCTCGCAGCGGGCAGCGGAAGCAGGATGCATTCCGCAGTGGCAAAACAATTCCTTCCGTTAAAGGGCAGACCTCTGATCTGGCATGCATTGCATGCGGTAGAAGAGTCAAAGATTATAGATGACTGTATTCTGGTGACTTCGGAACAGGATATTCCTTATGTCCGGGATGAAATCGTGCAGAAATACCATTTTACGAAGGTGAATATTATTACTTCCGGCGGAGCGGAACGGTATCTCTCTGTGAGCAGGGCATTGCAGCTGATCGCAGACGGCCGCCTTAAGCGTCCGAATGAGCACGGCTATGTGTTTATCCATGATGGCGCAAGACCTTTCCTGACAGAGAAAATTCTGGAAGACACCTATGCGGCAGCGGTGCAGTACCGGGCGTGCGTAGCAGCGGTACAGAGCAAGGATACTGTTAAGATCAGTGATGGAGAGGGATTTGCACTGTCCACACCGGACCGCAGGACCGTCTGGAATATTCAGACTCCGCAGGTATTTGAGACCAGCCTGATTTTACAGGCATATGAGAGGCTGCAAAACAGGCTACCAAAGCTGCAGGAGCAGGGCATTCAGATAACGGACGATGCCAGCGTGGTGGAGATGTTTACGGAGTCCCGCGTAAAGCTTGTGGAAGCTTCTTATCAGAATATTAAGATCACGACACCGGAAGATATGAAGACAGCCGAGGCATTTCTGGAGGATTAAATCCTCCGTGCCCCGGCTGCTTTTATATAGTTCTATCTTTTCTTAGCACTCTGCTTTATACTATTTCTCCCGCATGGCACTGGGAGTTACTCCGTATACTTTCTTGAATGCACGTCGGAAAGTATTGGAATTATTATATCCCACAGCGATATACAGTTCATTTAAGCTGATATCAGTCTCCTTGATCAGTCTGGCAGCCTCCGTCATGCGGATATTCTCCAGATAAGTGGAGAAGTTGACCCCGGTCTTTTCCTTGAACATATGGGAAAAATAACTCTCGGAGATCTGAAATTCATCTGAAATCTTGTTTAAGCCCAACGAAGGATCTTTATAATTGTCCTTAATATATTTCTCGATGGTAGAGGATAAGGTGTTGTCATCCTCTTTATTACTGAAGAGATTACACAGGGATAATGCAAGATCTTCGCACAATTTGAAGGTCAGGTGCTCATTGAAACGTTCATCCAGCACCTTTACAGCTTCGGGATCCGCATCCTGAGGCAACTCGAATCTTGCTTTTAATAAAGTGTTGCGGATATCTGACAGCAGGTACTTTAACAGGTTGACCGGCAGGGTACGTTCCTCGATATTCTCCTGATGGATCAGGTTGAACATCTCCAATACCTGCGGCGTATTGCCCGTGGAGATGAAGTGGATCAGCTTCGTTGAGATCTCCGGCGGATAATAGAACACGTTGGAATCCTTCTTAATAAATTCATACGGGAAGAAAATATAGTTCTTCGTCGTATAACTTACGGCTTCGGAGGCCTGCTGATAGCATTCCCATACATTCATCAGGGAATCCGTATTGCGACCGATACCGGCGAAGAGCCAGATGTCGTAAGTATCCAGCAGATAATCATGAAGTCGTAAAATACAATTGTTGATCTTCAGGATCAGATCATTTCCCTCTTCTTCGGAACAGTGCAGCAGAACGGAATAGGTCCGGTCCGAAGGGCTGAAGTAGAAAAGAGGTGTACCGAAGAAATTCTCCAGTGCGGACTCAATGATCTGCTCCAGCTCCTCGACAGATTCCACGCCGCCGGGAAGAGCGTTTTCTACATTATCGCCAAAGTTATTATAGTACACAATATATAACACATTATAATAAGAAGAAGCAGTGATTCCCAGATAGTTTTCCATATAAGTCACTTCGTCTTCGGAAGTGGCGGTACCGGACAAAAGCTGTCTGACATAAGAGGTACAGATAATGGGACGCTGGCTGTCCACGACCTCCTGCAGATTCTTCTGTACTTCCACAGCAGTCTGCAGCTCCTGACCGAGTTCAATAATAGGCCGTACATTCCGACGGGAAAAATAATATACCAGAGAACCGCCGATCACCAGTGCACACATTGCCAGTAAAATGAAAAATAACTGTGTGCCTCCAAGCCCTCCGGTCACTTTATAGGGAGGAAAACTGAAATAATAAGAATAATTGGTGTTATCAGAAGTATATTTCCCTAAAGTAAAAGTCTGACCGTTCAGACGAACCTGGGCATATCCCTTATTAAAGTCCAGGGAATCCAGCATTTCTGCGGAAATGCTGTCCGGGGCATTTATCGTAAGCACAGTGGAGGTATCTGACGCGGTCACAGCCAGAAAATTATCACCATCCATCTGTACACAGTCGAACAGATCCGCCATTTTATCCTGTTCGAAGATAAAGCAGACCTTCGCGTTGGCATCCATATAGTAGAGATCGTTCAGATCGATGATATACATATAGTATTTTTCGCTGTAATTTGGCATGAACTGATCCATGGGAAGAAAGCGGTTCTTGTATTCCGGTTCCGTCATGTAGGAGTGCCACAGTTCCTTTTCGGTAGAAGAGTACTTCTGGATCCAGTTATAGAACCGCTTTGCGGATATAAAATAAGTAGGATTCAATACATAGTCTGTCTCCGGAAAATAGACAAAGGACTCTTTTAACGGTAGAAGCGCCTCTGCATATACATTTGTCGCCAGGGAATTCTGTAATTCATTCCCCATCTCCGTAAAAGGATAGTAGGTATTATGGTAATTCATGACCTTACGGAAGGTGTCGTTCTGCAAAAGCTGCCGGCAATATACCTCCATAATGTTCAGATCGCTTTCAAACAGCTCTGCATTGCTGATCAGGGTTGTCTCGTTCTGCTGATCGTAAGAATCACGTGCGTTATTTATTGTAGAACGGTATAAAAAGATGAACAAAACCAGAATGATCAGCAGGAAAATACTGTAAGAGGTTACCATTTTTAGCATTAATGTACTGTTGTGGCTTGTATAATTTGTATCATTAAGGGTGTCTTTTTTATTAAAAATCATTCATGATCACTCCCGTGTCTCAATTTTTTTAGATAATATAACGAATAAACCATGTCTATTGTATCAGTTACTTACAAAGGAAGCAAGATGTAACCACTTTCAAATTTAAAAATATCAAATGTAAGTACTTTCAAAGAATGCAGTAAAATCAAGGGTTTGCAGAACCGGTGGTCAAAATTTGCACCCGAACGCAAAAATTGTAACTTGTTTTTCCGAGTGATGGATGGTAAGGTGAGGGCAAGTCAAGGGAATGACCCCACGACAAATCATGATTCCAAATTTTTAGGGAGGAACAAAATGAAGAGAAAAGTATTATCCGTACTTTTAGCATCTGCTATGGTAGCTTCCTTAGCAGCATGCGGAAGCAGCAACGATGCTCCTGCACAGAGCGCAGCAGCAACTGACAGCGCAGCAGCTTCTACCGAGGCTTCCACCGAAGCTTACAATCTGGAGGAGATTAACGTAGTAGTTAATGGTACTCTGACCGCAACCGTTGATAACGGCCAGGCTGAATTCGTTCAGCAGTGGGATGATGCAGTATCCGAAGCAATCGGTCATCCTATTAAGATGAACATCCAGCAGTTAGACCACTCCGGTTATACCGATGCAGTGGGTCGTCTGTTCGCAGGCGGTGACTATCCTGATGTAATGATCATGAGTGCAGATATGTTCAAGCAGTATGCACCTACCGGTCTGCTGTGGGATATGTCTGAAGCATATGCAAACGCTAAATTCCAGTCTCACCTGATCCTGCCTGAGATCAACGAGAACCTGAAGGATGAGGAAGGTCATCTGTATGGTTTCGCTCCTACCTATGGTAATGGATGTGTTACCTATGTTAAGCAGGCATGGTTAGATGCAGTTGGCCTGAAGGCTGAAGACATCAAGACTTATGATGATTACTACAACATGCTGTTAAAGTTCCACAACGAAGATCCCGATGGTAACGGTGTAACCGGTGATACCTATGGTGTTATCGCAGCTGGTTTCGTTGGTAACGAAGCTCCTTACGTAAACTATCTGCCTGAGTTCTGGCAGGATTCTTATCCCGCAATCCTGCAGGATGACAACGGTACCTGGTACGATGGATTCCAGACCGATGCTACCAAGGCAGCTCTGTTAAGATTACAGCAGGCTTACAAGGATGGCGCTATCGATCCTGAGACCCTGACCGCTTCCACCAAGATCGCTCGTGAGAAATGGTTCTCCAACGATCAGACCGGTTCTTCAGGTGTATTCACTTACTGGGCAGGTTCCTGGTATCAGACTCTGACCGATAACCTGATCAAGAACGGTGTTGACGACAAGCTGGTTGAGCTGGCTCCTATCGCTGAGGTTGGCGCTTACCTGAACAGAGAAGCTCCTGTATGGGTTATCATTGATGACGGTGACGGAGACAACTCCCGTGAGCAGGCTATCTTCGATGCATTCATCGAGACCATGATGGATGGCGATAAGGTTCAGACTCTGTGGACCTACGGTGCAGAGGATGTTCACTGGTCTACCAAGGCTGAAAGCTTCACCATCAATGCAGGTACTGACAAAGAGAAGTCTTACGAGTACGAAGACGGTACGTTCCACTTAAAGCAGTCTCCTAACGATCCTAACTCCGTATGGAAGAAGAATGCTATGGATCCCGCTCTGGTTATCTGCTCTCTGGACAACGGCTTTAACGATATTTCCAGCCTGGCTGCAGAAGGTAACAAGTTCTTCACCGAGAACTGTAAGGATGCTCCTCAGTCTCCTACCTCTGAGACCTACACCAACGAGTCCGGCACCATCTATGATGCTAAGCTGGCAGCTATCACTTCCGTAGTAGTAGATGGCGGCGATGTAGATGCAGCTATGCAGACCTACGTTGACACTGTTGGCTCCATCATTGATCAGTGCTTAGCTGAACTGAATCAGTAATAATATCTGCAATATAGTAGCAGAAGCTACAAAAACATGATATACTTATCCTGTCCCGCCGGGATGCAAAAACCCATGGGACAGGATATTTTAGAGAGAAAAGAATGTGTGAGATGAAGTCGAAAGGAAGAGGGATGGTATGAGCAAGAAAAAGAAAATCACCACATCCACCGGCGTAGAAGTACGTCACAAGCCTCTTGGTCTTAGGATCTGGAATAACAGAGGCTATTATTTGATGTTCCTGCCTGTATTTGTGTTCATTTTGATCATGTATTACTGGCCCATGCTTGGTATTCGTTATGCATTCTACGATTACAAGCCCGTAGGTGCTCCTACTTTTGTAGGACTGAAGCATTTTTACAGTATGTTTAAGACCGATGCGTTCTGGAGTGCATTCAGAAACACATTGGAACTGAGTATTATGAAGTTATTGATCACGACCTTCACTGCGGTTATCGTATCAATCTTCTTAAATGAAATGGGAAATCTCTTTGCAAAGAAAACTTTGCAGACTATCATATATCTGCCCCACTTTATGTCATGGGCAGTAGTTGCATCTATCTTCAGCTTGTTCCTGTCTCCTTCCTCTACCGGTCTGGTAAATGGATTGCTGCGTGACTGGGGCATTCTGGCACCGGATGCCAAGGGAATTTATTTCCTGGCAAGCACTGCATGGTGGAGACCGATCTTCTACCTTATCAATATCTGGAAAGAGACCGGTTGGGGAACCATTATCTTCCTGGCTACTCTGGCAGGTATCAACCCGGAGTTGTATGAAGCAGCGGATATCGACGGTGCAACCCGTATGCAGAAGATGCGTTTCGTAACGCTGCCTGCACTGGCTAACACAATCATCACCGTACTGATCCTGAACCTTGCTAAGGTTATGAACATGTTCGAGTCCGTATTCGTATTGTATAACAATGCGGTATACAGCGTATCTGATGTTATTTCTACTTATATTTATCGTCAGACATTCGCAATCGCTCTGCCGAACTATGGTTACTCTACAGCAGTTGGTCTCTTCAAGTCCCTGGTTGGCTGTGTCCTGGTACTGATATGTAACTGGGCAAGTAAGAAGACCCGTGGCCGTGGCATTGTATAGGAGGTGTTAAACGTGGCAAAGACAGCTTATCGTAAACCTAAGAAAAAGGTTCATGTATTCGATATTGTAAACTACATCGTATTTATTCTGATCGGCCTCCTGGTACTGGTACCTATCTGGAAGGTAGTAGTAGATTCCTTCAATGCTGTGGGTGTATATCAGTTCAGACTGTGGCCGGAGGATTTTACCTTAGATGGCTATAAGACCATCATTCATACCCAGAGACTGTACAGACCTTTCATCAACTCCGTTATCACAACTGTGCTCGGTACTTTCCTTGGCCTGCTCCTGTCCACCCTGGGTGGCTATGTACTGATCCAGTTTGATATGCCCGGACGTAACTTCTTCGCATATTTCCTTCTGTTTACCATGATCTTCTCCGGTGGTATGATCCCCGAGTACCTGGTAATGAAGCAGTTACACCTGGTTAACAGCATGTGGATCCTGGTGGTGAAGCATGGTATGAACGTGTACAATCTGGTACTGATGCGTAACTTCTTCGAAGGAATACCTGCCAGCCTGTTCGAGGCGGCTGAGATCGACGGATGTTCCCCTATGGGAATCTTCTTCAAGATCGTGCTTCCTCTGTCCAAAGCAGCTCTGGCTTCCATCGGTCTGATGTTCGCAGTTACCGTATGGAATGACTATTCTACCGTTAAGATCTATATTACCAATCCTGATCAGGTTAACTTCCAGTATCAGTTACGTAATATGATCATGGATGGTGATACCCCTACTACACAGTATTCGGTATCCCAGAACACTCTGTTCTATGCAGCGATCGTATGTGCAATCCTTCCTTTCATGGCACTGTATCCTTTCCTGCAGAAATACTTCGTAAAGGGTGTTAATATCGGCGCTGTTAAGGAGTGATTTTCTTCTCGCACGTACTTAGACTTAGACAAGGGAAACTTCGGTTTCCCTTGTGTTGTATTTCCAGAGAAATCCGAAAACATGTTTCCTACATTGCAGGATGACAGATGCGCAGGGGAAGCGCAGAAATGAGGGCAGAAATGAACAGAATTTTTTGGGCTGCAGATTCCACGGTCCAGACCAATGACTACACGACCTATCCGCAGACAGGCATTGGTCAGGTATTTCCTTTATTTGTAAAGCCGGAATATCAGGTAAGCAATCATGCCAAGAACGGCAGAAGCACCAAAAGCTTTATGGACGAGGGGAGACTGAAAGCCATAGAGGAGAAAATTAGTGCAGGGGATTTCCTGTTTATCCAGTTTGGACACAATGACGAGAAAAAAGAGGATCCCACCAGATATACAGAGCCTTTTTCCACTTACATGGAGAATCTCGAAACCTTTATCCGTGTGGCAAGAGATCATAGCGCCTATCCGGTGCTGATCACTCCTTTAGAGCGCAGATGCTTTATGGATGAGAAACACTTGGGGATCGGAGCACATTCCGATTATGTGGCTGCCATGAAGCAGACCGCGGAGAAAAATAATGTTCCTCTGGTGGATCTTTACAGCATGAGCCGTATGGAGCTGAAAAAAGCCGGAGAGAAGAACAGCAGAAGATGGTATATGTTCTTCCCGGAGGGCGAGTATAAGAATCATCCGGAGAAATCCGAGGATAATACCCACCTTCGTTATGACGGTGCTGTGAATTTCGCATCCATGATCGCCAGAGGGTTAAGAGAACTTGGCGGTATTTATGCAGACATGTTGTTAGATGATATAAATCTGTAAAAATTAAAAAAGAAAATCCTGTTTCGGACGACAGAAAAGCTGCCGGAACAGGATTTTTTATTTTATAAAGTTTAGGAAGATCAGACGCTGAAACTGTTCTGCATTATCAGAATCCAGTTGGACAGGTTTCTATGCGAATGACTGCCTGACAGATGTGAAGGAGACGGCTTATTGTCTGAAACGGCTGATGGGTTATGTAAGGAATCTGGGAGATGGACCGGATTTCTATAAATGGCAGAGAGAAGTGACCTATTCGGAGAATGATGCTAAAGTCGTTCTGATTACAAATAGGGAAAACCATATGACTGACTGGGAGTTATATTTTGTCGGAAAAACATGCAAGGGTAGAAGATATACAAAATCAAATAGTAGAAATAGTTGTAACAATTAAATAATTTTGAGCACAATTTTGAAAAAAAACTGTATTCAATGCAAATGAGAAAAAGCCCGGAACCATGATAAAATGGGCTTTTTCTCATTTGAAAAAATTAAAATAAAAATTGTGTAAAAATGTGTTGACAATAGTAATCCTTTTTGTTAGAATAGCTTTTGTCGTCAGGCAAACATCAAAGATGACAAGGAAATGGACACACATTCGGAGAGATATCGAAGTGGTCATAACGAGGCGGTCTTGAAAACCGTTTGTCCGAAAGGGCGCGTGGGTTCGAATCCCACTCTCTCCGCTAGGCATTCGTGCCGCCGATCATTATATAGATTATTAGAATCAACTATCTGGAGAAGTACCCAAGAGGTTGAAGGGACACCCCTGGAAAGGGTGCAGGTCGTTAATAGCGGCGCGAGGGTTCAAA
>NZ_JBOKRY010000037.1:0-30472 GCF_051972595.1 Simiaoa sp.
GACGCGACATCAAGGCGTGATGTTCCGTTCATCGTGGGCGTTCGTGGAGTTTACGGCACCCCTACGTTACGAGCCATGCATTCAGTTCATAAATGTGTCGCAAAGGACGCTCCACATTTATTTCATTGACGGCTGTCGAGTGTGTCCGTTGGACGCACGGTATAAAAATAGAACGAAATAACCTCTTGTGTGAGCAAGCTCCCACCGAGGTATTCCGTTCTATTTTTGCATGGCTCGTAACTCTCAATTTACCATACTTTTAGTACACACGAATAATGCCGGAGATTTCCCTCACGACGGACATTCCCTCCATGATACGGATGGCATCATTAAAATGTCTCTCTTTTACGAGATCGGTGATGACCACGATCTCGGCAATTCCGTCGTGGCTGCGCTTCTGTACCATCTGGGCGATGCTGACATCGTTATTGCCAAGGACTCCGGCGATATTGGCCAGTGCTCCGGCACGGTTCTCCACCTGAAGCCGCAGGAAGAAACGGCTCTTTGTCTCCTCTACATCCAGTACAGGAAGCTTCTTGTGGCTGTCGCTGCCGATCTTGCCGCAGCTTCCATGGATAATATTGCGCATCACGTCGATGACATCTCCCAGTACCGCACTGGCAGTGGGCATCTGTCCGGCGCCCCGTCCCATGAACATGGCATCGTCACAAGCCTGACCATGAACAAATACGGCATTGAAGGAATCTCTGACTGTGGCAAGAGGATGGCTGTCCGGGATCAGTGTGGGATGTACTTTTACTTCAATTCCTTTACCGGTAAGCTTTGTAATACCAAGCAGTTTGATCACATAGCCGAATTCTTTTGCATACCGTATATCCTCCGCAGTGATCTTCGTGATACCTTCCGTATAAACCTGAGGAAACGTCACGCGGGAACTAAAAGCGATGGATGCCATAATGGCGATCTTGCGTCCCGCATCATAGCCTTCCACATCCGCTGTGGGATCTGCCTCCGCATACCCCAGTCTCATAGCCATATCCAGAGCTTCCTGATAGCCCATCCCTTCCTCAGACATTTTGGTCAAAATATAGTTGGTGGTACCATTGACGATTCCCATGATCTCCGTCAACTGACTTCCCGCCAGGCTCTGCCGCAAAGGGCGGATAATGGGAATGGCGCCTGCTACTGCCGCCTCGAACTGTAAGTCGCATTTATTCTCTGTAGCGATCTCGAATAACGGATCCCCGTACTCCGCCAGCAGATCCTTGTTGGCTGTGACCACCTGTTTTCCGGCCTTCATGGCTTCTTCAACATAAGTTCTGGCCGGTTCTATGCCACCCATGACTTCAATGACGATCTGGATTTCGGGGTCTTCCAGAATTTCCTGCCAGCTATCTGTGAACAGCTCCTGTGGGATTCCTTCTCTTAGCTTTCCGGGATTGCGCACCAGAATCTTTTTGATCTCCAGCTGTGCTCCTGTCTTCAGGCAGATATCCTCTTCCTGCATCCCTGCCAGCTTGTACACACCGCTTCCCACGGTTCCTGCTCCCAATAATGCTGCATATATCTTACGGTTCTCGCCCATGATTTCTCCTCTCATTGTGCCGTAACACCTGCCGATTTCTTCTATTTCCAAGTATCTTCCTGTATCTTTGCAGTTTTCAAAAATAACTATGTCTCATTATAACAAAAAACATTTATAACGCAACAAAAACCGTCCTTATCAGACGGTTTTGTTACATATTTTTCATATTGATACAGCTATTCTTATTCCAGTACGATTACCCCAGTGCCTTCTCCAATTCCTCAATCACGATCTTCAATGCTTTGATTCTGGCATATTTTTTATCTACGGATTCCAGTATGTGCCAGGGAGCATATTCCGTGCTGGTCTTCTGGAGCATTTCGTTCACAGCGTCTTCATACTGGTCCCATTTGTCACGGTTACGCCAGTCTTCGTCTGTGATCTTCCACTGCTTCTCCGGGGTGTTCTGCCGCTCTGTGAAGCGTTCCAGTTGGGTATCCTTGTCGATCTGTACCCAGAACTTGATGATCACCGCGCCCCACTGGGACAGTTCCTTCTCGAACTCATTGATCTCGTTATAAGCCCGCTGCCAGTCGTTGGTACTGCAGAAGCCTTCCAGCCGTTCTACCATGACGCGGCCGTACCAGGTACGGTCAAAAATGGCAATATGACCGGTCTTAGGAAGTCTCGTCCAGAATCGCCAGAGATAATGTCTCGCTTTCTCGTGTGGTTCAGGGCTAGCGATGGGGTGTACCTCGTAGCCTCTAGGATCCAGTGCTCCCGCGATCCGCTTGATATTGCCGCCCTTGCCTGCGGCATCCCAGCCTTCATAGGCGATGACTACCGGAATCTTTTTCCGATACAGGCGATAATGCAGAGCATTCAGCTTCTTCTGCAGATGACGCAGTTCTTTCTTGTATTCTTCCTCGGAGATTTCCTTGTCCAGTTCCACCTCGGACAGCTTCGGCATCTTCACCAGCGGGAATACATTCTGCAAAATGGGCACGGCGAGGCTCTCATTCTGCATAGCCACATGAATACCGCTGCATAATGTCTCCAGTACTTGCAATTCCGCCCACTTTTTGTCCCCGGAATCTATGATGTACCAGGGAGCTACGGAAGCGTTCGTATCTGTCAGGTATTTATCGAAGACTTCCTCACATTTGTCATAATGCTTGTTCTGCCACCAGTCGTTCTCGCCCACACGCCATGCGGTGTCCTTGTTGCCTTCCAGCTCCTCCAGACGCTTTTTCTGCTCCTTTTTACCAATCTGGAAAAAGAGCTTCAGCACCAGATAACCGTTGTCCGTCAGCTGTCGTTCGAAACGCTTTATGCTCTCAATACGCTCCGCATACTGCTTATCCGACAGTTCGCCCCGAAGTCTTCCCTTCGTCACCTCATCCATCCAGCCGGAATCCAGGAACTCGAACTTGCCGGCTTCCGGAATTTTTACAAAGTACCGATACAGGAAGGGCTTCCGCTTCTCTTCCTCCGTCGGTGCGGACATGGAAGCCACCTTGAAGAATCTTGGATCGATATTTTTAATAATTCCACCGATGGTACTGCCCTTGCCTGCCGCACCCCAGCCCTCGATCAGCACCAGCACCGGGAGCTTATGCTCCTTGATCTGCATCTGGAGTCTTAAAAGCTCCTCCTGCGCTGCATCCAGTCGTTTGTCCAATTCCTCTTTGTCCGGCTTTGCCGCCGGGATCCACTGTTTCAGCATCCTGTAACCACCCTTTCGCATAAATTATATGTTATTATCTGCATGTACCTGTCACTATATACATAAATCACTTTCCATGGTATCCTGCATTTTTCTCAACATATTCCTGTTCCAGTTCTTCTGCTAAATATTCATCACTCATACAGTGCATATCCGAAACACCTTCACGGATCAGCTGATAGACCTGGGAATGATAAAAGAATTCCAAAGCCGCATCCAGCGAAAGTCCCTGCTGTTTAGCAAAACATTCAATAACACGGCTATATTTTTTCTGAAGCAAAATCGGGTTCGCTGTCATAGCGTTTCACTCCCTTCAAAGCGCAACAGACTCAGTGCTTTCTCTGTGCGAAAACAAATTTGCAGGTTCGGTTTTTCATACCGCAGGCGGTTGATAGCTTCTGTTTTATCAATCAGCCCGTCAAAAAACAGCTCCACCGTATTAAACACCTTATCATTGGCAACACCACCCACAACAAGGTCATAATCTGTTGAATCTTTTCCGCTTCGGCAACTCAGAATGAAATCCAACCATTCTTCGGAATAGGAATCAAATTTCAGTGTTTTGAGTTCGTTTCCCCGGTTTTCATCATATCCATACCGGGAGATAACGCCGTCTTTCCCCCGACGTTTGAACTTTCCGCACCACTTCGCCGCCTGTTCATATAGCGGCGTGACATAGAAGCCACGCCCGAAATCTACATTGGAACGGGAATGAACCAGATCCGGCTTTGCAATCTCTAAAAAGGAACCATGATAGAGGATCATACTTCCACTCCCCTTTCTTTCATCACATCAAGGAGGTCATTAACGATATATTCCCGGCTCTGGGTATGCAACACTTCATATTCCGGCACGATATAACCGTTCAGAATGTCACTCTGTTCAGTAAATGCCTGATAGACACGTTCTGCATCCACGCCCAACTTTGCCGCTACATTTTCAATGCAGAATACAGCAAACTCCAGTTCACTGAAATTTTTGATTTTTTCATCCATCATCGCACGCTGGCTCTCCTTCCCTTATTTTACCCCTGCCTTATCTCATTCAAAATAATTATTAATATACGAATAGCTTATCATGAAATTATACTTTAAACAACCAAATACACCACAAATAAAACTTCATTTCTGCAATATCGTATTATGATATAAATGAAATATTATCTCATGTATAAGTATTATTTACCCATCCTGTCCTTGATATTATTGTAGATCTCCCGGGTCTGCGCATCATCTGCACCGTTTAGAATAACGGTGCTCCCCTCTACTTCCATGACTACATAAGTATCACAGTCGTTATGAGTATAGCGGATGTAATCTGCGTGGATTTCATCGCGAAAATGTCCCATGGAATATTTCAGGTTGCCAAAACCGTTCGTCCGGATTGTATTCGTGTCCCGGAACATATTCTCTTCGTAAGCAATGCTTTCGATAGCGTCATATTTCACTGTGTAATCCTGCCAGCCCTCCGCCTGAACAGTAAATTCATTTTCTCCGTAACAAATCTCGATTTTTCCCGTATATAACGTCCATACCGTAAATAGCACACACGCGAGCATTATAAACACATAGACCGCAACCACTTTATGGTTGTAGTGTACTGCCAGCCCTTTTCCGGTGCGCAACTTCTTTCTATAATAGAGATAAGAATACAGGATACTGCCAAAAGCTGCTGCCGTGATAGCGACAATAAACAGAAATAATGCAGCCATGCTGTCACTGAACAGTCCACAGCTCATACTCAACAGTCCTGCTGCCACCCATATTTTTCCACTGAAGCGGTGCGTGGCATTCCAGTTCTCCTCATCCTGCAATGCCCATACGACGCGGATGCCGATGGTGCGGTTCGGTTTCACCTTGGGCAGATAATTGCCCACAATAACAAATAGCAATCCCATTCCGACATACAAAATTGCCATGAGCAGATTCTCTTTCGTTACACCCATATCGATCCATCTGGCGATGCCGTTATAGAGCAATGTCATTCCCGGCACGATCCACGTAACCATTCTTATGACCTTGTCACTCTGCTGCCTGTTTCTGTTGTCGTAAAAAGTTACTGCAATTGCTATCACATAAGTCACTGCAAAAGTGCCGTTTACCCACAGACTGTTCTCACAGGTATATCCCAATATCATTCCCATGCACATAACAAATGCCGAGCAGATCAGCCTGCCTTTATTTTTCTGTATCATTTCCTTCATTATCCGATGCTCCTTTCAAATCTGTGATCCATAACATGATTTCTTCCAGCACGGAAGCATTCAGTTCATAATAAATAAACTTTCCTTCCCGCTTGTCCCGGATCAGATCTGCCTCCTTTAGCACCGACAAATGCCTCGATATGGAAGCCCCCGTCACCGGAAAATGTTCGCAGATCTCTCCTGCCGACAATCGACCGTTTTTCAGAAGATTTAGTATTTCACGCCTTATAGGATCAGCCAGCGCTTTCAATGTATCCTGTATTCCCAAAAATGAATCACATCCTTTCATTCGATCATTTAACATTTAACCTATTTGTTAAATATATTATATGATTCTCCTCATCTATTGTCAACGGATTTACAGATCAAGGTAGATGTAGTTTTCTGTGGATGGATAAAACCGTACTTAATTCATTGTGTACCTGAAAAATCCCTCCGTCTTATAACGAAGGGATCTCATTCTTCTCTATACTTCCGTTCCATCTTCCGGCAGGCCCCTTAAGAACACCACTGCCACCGGCAATGACAAAACCGCAGATAAAATATCGGACACCGGCTGTGACCACTGGATGCCCCGAATTCCCCAGAGCGCCGTCAGGATCAGCAGTGCCGGAATGTAGATGGTGCCACTTCGGAAGGAGGCTAAGATCGTCGCCCTGCCGCCCTTTCCGATGGACTGGAACAGCATGTTGCCGCAGATACATACCGGAATAAATGGCAGTGTCAGACACTGGATCTGCAACGCATAAAATGCGATCTCATAAGCGTCCATATCCGTAAGGAATTCCAACAGCAGCTCTCTGCGGAATACATACACCACGCCTGCGAACACTGCCATGGTCACCAGGCTGGCGCACAGGGTGAACCAGAACGCTTTCCTTACACGGGAATACTTCTTTGCCCCATAATTGAAAGAGGATACCGGCTGGAAGCCCTGACCGATACCCAGGGCCACACTGAATACGAAATTGAAAATACGGGATACCACGCTCATGGCAGCAATGGCAATATCTCCGTAGACTGCCGCCTGCGCATTCAGCACCATAGTGGACACGCTGGTCAGTCCCTGCCGCATCATACTGGGGAAGCCTGCTGTAAGAATGTTCTTATGTACGGCAAATTCCCAGGTAAAATATTTCGGTGCCAGGCTGCTCTGGGTCTTTCCACGCAGGAAAAAGAATAACAGGATTCCGAAGGATATGTACTGAGAGATCATAGTGGAAAGTGCCGCTCCCCGGATGCCAAGATTTAATCCCCACATAAGGATGGCATCTCCCGCCATATTTAAGATACCGCCTAAGACCAGTCCCACCATCGCAAGATTGGCATAGCCTTCATACCGGAGCACATTGTTCATCACACAGCTGGATGCCATTGCCGGTGCCGACACCAAAATATAGAAAGCATAGATTCTCGCATAGGGAAGGATGGTCTCCGTACTTCCAAGCAATCTGCACAATCCGTTCAGATCCACAATACCGATAATCGCAATCAACACTCCGGCTCCCACCGCCAGATAAAATCCCGTTGCGGAAAAAGCTTTCGCCCTCTCCTTTTCATGAGCTCCTAACAACCTGCTGATATTGCTCCCTGCGCCATGACCGAACATGAATCCGAAAGCCTGAATAATAGCCATCAGCCCAAACACCACGCCTACCGCTCCGGTGGCACTGGTGCCTAACTGGCTTACGAACCAGGTATCCACCATATTATACAGATTCGTGATCAGCATACTGATGGTAGTGGGCAGTCCCAGTTCCAGGATCAGCCGTGCTACCGGCTCCTCAGTGAGCCGTTTATACTGTTTTTCCTCTTTTGTCAAAGTCATATCATTCATGTTCCCTGACTCCTATAAGTGTCATCGCACATTTTTCCATGCGATTCTCTATCTGTTTATTTATACTATTATATGTTTCTTTCTCTCAATCCAACTACCGTATCTCCATACATGCTTCGGTGTAGCTACTGAGTTTTGACCTGAGCAGCAGTCTTGCCCTCATGCATAGCCTGATATGCGATTACTACATCGGAACAGAGATTTGCCGGGCGGATTCCGGACTTGCACCGGTTAGAAACGTGCGCTGCGGGTGCACCACAGTGAAAAATAGCGTCTGCCCTTCCGGACACGACGCTATTATAGATGATTCTCTTTGAAAATGTAAGTCCTTTCAGCTGTTTTTTTACTTAAATTTTATGTTCGGCATCACAGCTTCTCACTGAAATAGCTCTTATAGCCCTCCCCGAAGATCTCCGTGGCACTGGTGACGATCATAAATGCCAGGGGATCCTCTTCCTTTACGATCTCTTCCGCCTTGGGAGAAATGTTTTTCTTCATGGCGCACATGATGACGCTCTTCTCCTTGCCGCTGTAAGCACCACTGCCCTGTACATAAGTCACACCAATATCCAGCTCCTCCAACAATCTCCCTGCGATTTTTTCCGCATGGTCGCTGATAATATAGATCAGCTTCGCCTCATCACGGCCGTACAATACCACATCCAGCACCACTGATGTGATAATGACCACGATACCGGCATACAGTGCCTTGTCAACATTCCGGAATACAAACGCCGATGCTATGACAATAACCACATCTGTCAGGAAAAACAATGCTCCCGTCTTGAGGTACGGGAATTTCAAACGCAGTAATTTGATAATAATATCTGTTCCTCCCGTAGTGGATCCGGCCTTGAACACCCAGCCCATGGATACTGCCATCAGGGCACTTCCGGTCAGAGAGGCAAGCAATGGATCTGTGGTCACTGCTCCTACCGGTGTCAATAAGTTTGTAAATAATGAAGTCATTGCCGTACAATAGATCGTAGACAAAATAAATCGCAATCCAAATTTCCAGATACCGATCAGCAGGATCGGAATGTTGATGAGTAACATCCAGGTACCGGTCTCAATCCCGAACAGACGGTTTAAAATAATAGCGACACCGGTGATACCACCGGGTGCCAGGGAGTTCGGATCCAAAAACATGCTGACGGATACCGCATAGATGAAAGAAGCCACCGTGATCATTACATAATCCCGGAGCATCTGCAGGGGTGTCTTTTTATCCAGTCTCTGTATTTCCAGTTCTTTTTCAGTCTTTTTCGCCATATTTCTCTCCATTTCCACACATAAAAGCCGCATATCTATAATATGCGGCTTTTATCGGTGATACATTCACTTCTTTTCTAAGAAACTATGCAGCGACATCTGCATGACTCTGCACAATTATATATTTGCTCTGACTACCTTGGGCTGATAGCCTTCTTTTTCCAGGGCAGCAATGATCTCTTTCTTATGCTCGGTACCGAAAGCTTCCAGTGTGATACGCAGTTCCACGGCAGCACTACGGTTGATGGATACAAACTGGTTATGCTCCAGCTTGATAACATTACCGTTAACACCGGCAATGATACCGGATACTCTGCACAGCTCACCGGGCTTGTCGGGAAGCAATACGGATACAGTGAAGATACGGTCTCTTAAGATCAGGCCCTGCTGTACTACAGAGGACATGGTGATGACATCCATATTACCGCCGCTTAAGATAGATACAATACGCTTATCCTTCACATTTAACTGTTTTAAGGCTGCCACGGTCAGCAGTCCGGAATTCTCCACGATCATCTTGTGGTTCTCCACCATATCCAGGAAGGCTACTACCAGGTCCTCATCCTCCACGGTAATCACGTCGTCCAGATTCTTCTGTAAGTACGGGAAGATCTTACTTCCGGGAGTCTTAACCGCAGTACCGTCTGCAATGGTGTTGACCTTGGGCAGGGTGGTTACCTTGCCGTTCTTTAAGGATACCTGCATGCAGTTAGCTCCCGCAGGTTCTACACCGATGACCTTGATCTTCGGGTTCAACAGTTTTGCCAGTGTGGAGACACCGGTTGCCAGTCCGCCGCCACCAATAGGAACTAAAATGTAGTCTACCAGGGGAAGTTCCTTGAAGATCTCCATAGCAATGGTACCCTGACCGGTCGCCACAGTCAGATCATCAAACGGATGAATGAAGGTATAGCCATGTTCTTCTGCCAGTTCATATGCTTTTGCGCATGCCTCATCATAGACATCACCGTGCAGTACTACCTCTGCGCCGTACCCTCTGGTACGGTTTACCTTGATCAGAGGTGTGGTGGTGGGCATTACGATGGTGGCCTTGCTGCCGTAGCATTTCGCCGCATAAGCAACACCCTGGGCATGGTTGCCTGCGGAGGCAGTGATCAGTCCCTTGGCACGCTCTTCATCCGTCAGTGTGCTCATTTTGTAATAAGCGCCTCTTAACTTATAGGCTCCGGTAAACTGTAAGTTCTCAGGCTTTAAGTATACACGGTTTCCGGTCTGGGCGCTGAAATAATCACTGTATACCAGCTTGGTCTCTAACGTTACCTTTTTTACGATTTCACTTGCTTCTTCAAATTTCTCTAAAGTCAACATTTCTTCCTGCATTTTTCTTCCCATGCCTTTCTGTCACACTTTCCTTGGTCTGTCTGTTATTCCTCCTGCGTATCCGTCTGTTTCTCGTCCTCAGGCAGATGCAGTTCTCCGATATCCTCCATATTCACATCAAACAATGCGTTTACAAATTCCTCAGAATTGAACTTCTGGAGATCCTCGATGGTCTCTCCCACACCGATGTATTTTACCGGAACCTTCAGTTCGGACTGGATTGCCACTGCAATACCACCCTTCGCCGTTCCGTCCATCTTGGTCAGAATGATGCCCGTGAGGTCTGCCACCTCACCGAATTCTCTCGCCTGTACCAACGCATTCTGTCCGGTGGTACCATCCAGTACGATCAGGTTCTCTCTATGGGCATTCGGGAACTCCTTGTCAATGATACGGTTCATCTTGCGAAGTTCTTCCATCAGGTTCTTTTTATTATGCAGTCTTCCAGCAGTATCAATCAGAAGAACATCCACGCCTCTTGCTTTCGCTGCATTCACGGCATCAAACACCACACTGGCGGGATCCGCGCCCTCTTTTCCGCCGATCATGGGCACATCCGCTCTGGATGCCCATTCTGCCAGCTGATCTCCCGCTGCGGCACGAAAGGTATCCGCTGCGGCGATGAGGACTTTTCTGCCCTCATCCTTTAATTTACCTGCCAGCTTACCCACGGAAGTGGTCTTGCCCACACCGTTGACACCAATGACCATGATCACGGATTGTTCCTTCTCGAAATCATAGGCGGTCTCATCCACCTGCATCTGCTCCTTAATACTTTCGATCAGAAGCTGTTTGCATTCGGAAGGCTCCTTGATATGCTTTTCTTTTACCTGCTGCTTTAATCTCTCCACAATAGCGGTGGTGGCATTGACACCGATATCTCCCATAATGAGGATTTCTTCCAGTTCTTCGTAGAAATCATCATCAATGGCAGAAAAACCGCTGAAGACCGAATCGATTCCCCGGACAATGTTATCACGGGTCTTGGTCAGCCCTTCTTTCAGCCTCGCAAAAAAGCCTTTCTTTTCCTCACTCATCCCATTTCCTCCAATCAGCATTCTATCCAGAAAAACGCTTGCGTTTTTCTTGTATGAAACTTAGAACTTCTTCACGATTTTCATACTAATCGTCCAGGTCCTTGTCAATGAGGTTGACGCTGACTAAGGTAGATACGCCCTTCTCCTGCATGGTGATACCATACAGTCTATCCACCTGTTCCATAGTGCCACGTCTGTGGGTAATGACAATGAACTGGGTGTTCTTGGTCAGCTTATGTAAATATTTTGCAAAACGTCCTACATTGGAGTCATCCAGTGCGGCCTCGATCTCGTCTAACAGACAGAACGGAGACGGCTTCAGGTTCTGAATTGCGAACAGTAGGGAAATGGCGGATAACGCCTTCTCTCCACCGGAGAGCTGCATCATGTTCTGAAGCTTTTTTCCGGGGGGCTGTGCGATGATGCGGATGCCTGCCTCCAGAATATCCTCATCCTCCATCAGTTCCAGTGTTCCCTTACCACCACCGAAGAGTTCCTTGAATACCTTATCGAACTCTCGGCTGATCTCTGCGAATTTCTCCGTAAACTGTTTACGCATGGCGGTATCCAGTTCTTCGATGATGCCTTCCAGCGTCTTCTCCGCTTCCACCAGATCGTCATGCTGGGTCTTCATGAAAGTATAACGCTCCATCAGGTTCTTATAATCCTCAATGGCGTTGACATTGACATTGCCAAGCTTACGGATCTCGTCCTTCAGACCACTGATCTCACGTTTCATAGCGGGAAGATCATTCATCTCTTCGTTGCGGAGTCCTGCCGCATCGCTTAAGGTGATCTCATACTCATCCCACATGTAATTGATCTGACCTTCGATGCCGTCCTCCAGCTTTTTCTTCTGTTCGCCCAGACGATAGACTTCCTTATCCAGGGCATTCATACGCTCGGACATTTCTTCTCTGCTGCGGAAGAAATCTTTCTGTTTTGCAGACAGTTCTTCCTTTTTCGCAATGTCTTCGTCCAGCTTCTTCCTGGAAGCATCCTGATTCTCGTGAGAAGCCGCGATGGTCTTCTCAATCTCCAGGATGTTGTTCTTCTTGCGTTCCACTTCCTGCGCATTTTCCGTCAGAGCCTCTAATATCTCATTCAGTTCTGCCTGTGCACGTTCCAGCTCGCCGCCTATACGATCCACATTTGCCTGCTTGTAATCCAGCGCCTGACGCATCTTCTCGACTTTTACTTCCCATTCTCCTGCGTGGGCGGAAGCTTCGCTCTCTTCCAGTCTGCAGCTCTCCAATTCTTTCTGGAAGCCCAGGATCTGTTCCTGTGTCGTCTTCTCCAGTTCTTCGCTGGCAGCCAGTTCCTGCGTAATGGATTCCTTGCCGGAACGGATCTCGAAGATCCTGGTCTCGATCTCCTGCTCCTCCAGCTTCAGAGACTGTGCACTCTCTGCCTCTTCTTCCATGCGCTCACGCGCCTGGGAAATATTCAGTCTTGCGGTATTCTGTTCGATGGACTTGCGCTGCATCTCGGTCTTCAGTGCTTCCAGATCCATGCGAAGTTTATTTCTCTTACTCTTGGTGTCTTCGATCTTCTGATTATAGGTTTTGATATCCTCAGAGAGCTTTTTCACCTTTTTCTCCAGTTCGTCCATCTCACGACGTCTTCCCAGGAGATTACTGTTGTTTTTAAAAGCACCACCGCTGATGGCACCACCGGGAACTAAGAGCTCGCCTTCCAGGGTTACCATGCGGATGCCGTAATCGAATTTTCTCGCGATCTTCACGGCATTGTCCACATTGTCTACCACAACGATACGTCCCAGCATAGCCTTCGCCACATTGCGGTATTCTTCTTCTGTGCCTACCAGTTCGTCTGCCATGCCGATGACACCTTTTTCCTTAAGTGCCTCCGGATTCTTGAATTCCTGGGGCTTGGTAATACTGGTCAGAGGCAGGAATGTGGCTCTTCCGAGACGGTTCTGCTTTAAAAAGCCGATCATATGCTTAGCGGTCTCTTCGTTATCTGTTACGATATTCTGGATATTGCCGCCCAGCGCAGTCTCAATAGCGGTCTCGTACTTGGCTTCCACCTGGATAATGTCCGCTACGACACCGATGATGCCTTTTTCCTTCTCCTTCTGCTCCATGACCTTTTTGACGCTGCCGCCGTAACCGTCATAGCGCTCGGTAATATTGGTCAGGGCTTCTAACTTGGACTGTTCCTGATGAAAACGGTTCTGTGTCTCCCGCAGCTTCGCATCCAGTCCGGTGAGATTCTCTCGGATATTGCCAATCTCCAGTTCGGATGCCGCTTCCTGTTCCGTCATCTGACGCAGTTCCTCCGTCACGGTCTCAAAAGTCTCTTCCAGCTTCTTCACCGTTTCTTCTCTGGCTGCCTCATCGGATTTAGCACGTAACAGTCTGGAATTTAACTCTGCCTTCCGGATATTGATCTGCTCCATCATGGTATCGAAGCGACCCATCTTGGATTTAATGGTAGCTCTCTGGTTCAGTTCGCCAATAATGGTGTTTTTCCCAGCTTCGATATTATTGTTAAGCTCGGTGATCTTATTCTGAATGGCTTCCAGATCAGCCTTTGCTTTCGCCGCTGCTTCTGCAATCTCCTGTACCTGGGTGTCTGTATCCTTTTTATCGGTTAAGATATCCTGCTTTTCCTGCTCTTTGCCGGCGATCTCCTCTTCCAGGGCTGCCTTACGGTTGTTCAGATGGTTCTCACTGCCGTGGGCGGAATTGATCTGCTCCTTTAAGACATTGATCTCGCCTTCTAACTTACCGCGCATCAGACCGGTATCCGTCAGCTGTTCCCTGGCGGCTTCGATAGCGACATCCAGACTTTCAATCTCCTGCTGGATCCGTTCGTATTCTTCCTTGATACCCTCATATTTTTCACCGGTCTCACCAAGTTCCGTGCTTGCCAGATTGTATTTTTCTTCTGCGGAAGCAAGCTGTTCTCTCAGTCTCTTATTTTCCAATAAGAACACATTGATATCTAAGGATTTCAACTCTTCCTTTTTCCTCAGATAGACTTTTGCCACCTCGGACTGCTTCTCCAGAGGCCCTACCTGTTTTTCCAACTCCGATAAAATATCATTCACACGCACCAGATTCTGTTTCTCGTTCTCAAGCTTCGTCTGGGCCGCTGCTTTCCTGCGTTTAAACTTCACAATTCCGGCAGCCTCATCGAACAGTTCACGACGTTCCTCGGGCTTACCGCTTAAGATTTTGTCGATCTGGCCCTGTCCGATGATGGAATAGCCTTCCTTACCGATACCGGTATCATAGAACAGTTCGTTGACATCTTTTAATCTGCAGGGTGTACCGTTGATCAGATATTCACTTTCTCCGGAACGGTAGATCCGTCTCGCCACCGTGACTTCATCATAGTCGATTGCCAGCTGATGGTCGCTGTTGTCCAAAGTAATGGCAACATAAGCATAGCTCAACGGCTTTCTGGTCTCTGTTCCCGAGAAAATAACATCCTGCATACTGGCACCACGCAGCTGTTTGATGCGTTGTTCACCCAGTACCCATCGTACCGCATCCGCAACGTTACTTTTACCGCTACCGTTAGGTCCTACGATACCGGTAATTCCGTTGTGGAACTGAAATACAATCTTATTGGCAAATGATTTGAACCCGTGTATCTCAATACTTTTTAAATACATATCCTCTATCCCTCAATAGCAGAAGCGCCTCGTAAGCCGCCTGCTGTTCTGCCGCTTTTTTTGTTCTTCCCTGCCCACGGCCCAGGCATTCTCCCTCCATGTCGATCTCTACCACGAAGGTCTTGTCGTGTTCCGGCCCGCTCTCATCCAACAGCCGGTATTCGAACTCTTTTTTAAGTTTCCCCTGGATCAGTTCCTGGAGATTGCTCTTACTGTCGTAGAA
Organism: Simiaoa sp.; assembly: GCF_051972595.1. Lineage (NCBI taxonomy): Bacteria > Bacillati > Bacillota > Clostridia > Lachnospirales > Lachnospiraceae > Simiaoa > Simiaoa sp. Next base: position 14,772 of record NZ_JBOKRY010000037.1, read on the forward strand.
GAGACGCTTGTCCTCTAAATCCGACAGAATGAAGCGGTCAATAAAAGCCTTGGCAGGCTGCATGCCACCATCCAGATAAATGGCACCGATCATGGCTTCCATACCGTCAGAGGTGATGCTGTCTCTGCGCCTGCCACCGGTATTCTCTTCGCCTTTTCCCAAAAGCATAAACTGTCCCAGCTCCAGGTCTCTGGCACAGAATGCCAGAGAAGGCTCGCACACCATGGAGGCGCGCATCTTGGTCAGCTCGCCCTCGGGAACATCAGGGTGTTCCCGAAATAAGAAGTCACTGGATACCAGCTCCAGTACGGCATCTCCTAAGAATTCGATACGCTCGTAGTTCTCTGTTTTGTTGATCTTTTGTTCATTGGTATAGGAGCTGTGGGTCAGAGCCTGCTTCAGCAATGCTTTGTTGCGAAAGCAATAGCCGATGCGCTGCTCCAGCACGTCCATTGTATAACCATCCAACATTTTCTTGTCCTCACAAATGCTAATAGTTCAAACCCAGTAGTCACAATCAAGATAAGAATAAGCAGACCGTAAGCAGACGTCGGTACCATAGCGTCCCAAGGGACGCATTGCGAGGGTATTATCCTCGCTTATGTACCGCTACGCTCTGCGACAGGAGCGCATCGTACTAAAGTACGAGCGTGTCGCGTTTCTTACCTTGATTGGGGCTACGGAAGTTCGACATCATCATATAAACCGAAAAACAGGAACAGTGCCTTGTGAGCAAGCTCTCGGTCACAGTTCCTGTTTTGTCTTTGCATGGCTCGTAGCTTTACTAGTTCTCTGCGTTCTTGATCATCTCCACAGCGTCTTCTACTGTAGTAACCTGCTCTGCGGTCTCAGCAGGGATCTCGATATCGAACTCTTCCTCAATGCCCATGATGATCTGGTATACATCGAGGGAATCAGCACCCAGGTCATCCTGGAATGTGGTCTCCATGGTGATCTCATCGGGATCTACGTTTAATACCTCAGCAATGATTTTCTTTAACTTTTCAAATTCCATAACTGTTCCTTCTTTCCCAAAATATTTCTCTTGATTAATTATTCTCTGCAGCCTTATCTTCCAGGCTGATCTGTTCTTTGATCTTCTCGTTGATCTTCTCTTCCTTAAAAGCAATACACTGCAAAATAGAATTCTTCACTTCCACTGCCTTGCTGCTTCCGTGAGTCTTCACTACCAGACCGTTCAGTCCGAGTAACGGAGCGCCACCGTACTGGGAAGTATCAAAACTCTTTAATGTAGTCTTGAGTGCCGGCTTCACAAGAAGTGCACCTATTTTACTGCGAAGCGTGGACATCATCCCCTGCTTCACCTGATGCAGAAGCGCGGAGCTTACGCCCTCATACATCTTCAGGATCACATTGCCCACAAATGCTTCACAGACAATGACATCTGCCGCACCTGCCGGAATGTCTCTTGCTTCCACACTGCCGATGAAATTGATCTCCGGGCAATTCTTAAGAAGCGGGAAGGTTTCTTTTACCAGAGCGTTGCCCTTCTCCTCCTCAGCGCCGATATTCACAATGCCGACTCGCGGGTTCTTTACTCCCATAACGCTTTCCATATAGACACTGCCCATTTTGGCAAACTGGACTAACATGGAAGGTCTCGCATCTACGTTGGCTCCACAGTCTAACAGAAGGCTTACGCCCTTCTCCGTAGGGATCAGGGGTGCCAAAGGAGGTCTCTCCACACCGCGGATACGACCTACGATCACCTGGCCGCCTACCAGTACCGCACCGGTACTTCCCGCAGATACAAATGCATCGCATTCGCCGTTCTTCACCATATACATGGCTTTGACAATGGAGGAATCCTTCTTCCGACGGATCGCCATGACCGGAGGTTCTGCCGTCTCAATGACTTCTTCAGCATGTACAACTTCCAGCTGCTCTGCATCATAGGTATATGCCTTTAATTCCTCACGGATCACAGGCTCCTTACCTACCAGGAATACTTTGACACGTTTGTCCGCATTGACAGCTTCTACTGCGCCCTTTACGATCTCAGTGGGAGCATTATCTCCTCCCATCGCATCTACAGCAACATTTACATATTCTGCCATTTCGTCGTTCCTTTACCTGTTTGTGTTTATCCGCTCATCATCAAACCGCTCCGTGGATCACACCAAACAGTTTGATGATGGCAGATTCATTCTTACTATACTAAAGGCGTATATAAAAAGCAAGTGATTTTTTTGTGAAAGCAAAAGGAGATTCCAACCGGAATCTCCTCTTTTCTTTTCACTTAATTTTGCTTCATTGATTTATCAATTAATCAACGCTTACGACCTGCTTCTTATTGTAAGAACCGCAAGCCTTGCAAACTCTGTGAGGCATCATCAGTGCACCACATTTGCTGCACTTTACCAATGTAGGAGCGCTCATTTTCCAGTTTGCTCTTCTCTTATCTCTTCTACCTTTGGAAGATTTATTCTTAGGACAAATAGACATCGTTACACCTCCTTATTCGCGTTGAAGATATCTTGGATTGCTGCCATACGAGGATCCGGTACGAAAGTATCGCAACCACATTCCTTCAGATTCCTGTTCTGACCACATACAGGGCAGATACCCTTGCAGTCTTCCTTACACAGGATCTTTGCCGGCCAATTCACCAGAATTTCATCGTACACAAAAGCCTCTACATCCAGCTGCCATCCATCCATAAAGCTCTGCTCGGTATCTTCTTCCTCACTTACTTCCGCTTCCGGAGAATAAACGATTCTGTCAAACTTAAGCTTCATTGCTGTAGGTACTTCAGTAAGGCACCTGTCACATTTCGTGTCAAAGGTAAGCTCTGCAGTGCCGGTTACTTTTGCCTTGTTCACACCGATGTTGGTAAAAGTAAGATGAATGGGTGTCTTCTCCGTAATAGAGAAATCTCCCTGGCGGCTCTTAAAGCTTGTCATCTCAAGCGGAATGGCAACAGTCTCTACCTTGCCTTCGGATGTTAATACATCAGATAAACTTACTAACATAGCGACTCCTATGCAATATGTTGCGTAGAAAACACAAGTCTCCTACGATGTGTTGATTCACACACTGACTTATTATACATAGGGTGCGTGTGTTTGTCAACAAAATTTTGTAGGATTTTCATACAATTTTTGCATTATTTGTCTGCCTACTTTTCCAGCCCATAACTACTGATCGTCCATCCCATCTCATCATATCCAAATGTCATAAACAGATAAGATAATGAGTCCTCCTGTACCGGCCGGAACTCTACTTCCACCGTACAGTTACCCTTGCTGTCCGTATCCACCCCGGAAAGTCCCTTGATGCCCATGATCTCAACTTCGCCTGTGTATTCCTCCTGAAAATATGTATTTGTGAAATCCTTTGCGATCCGGTACACAGCCATTCTGTCTGCTGTTCTCTCCACTTCATCCAGTATTTTCAGTTCGTCATCACCGCTCATAAGGCCGTATCTCAGATTTAAGAAATAATATATTTCTATGTCATCAGGCCGTTTTCCCTCTTCCGACCATTTCACATACTGCTCCGCCTGTTCATCGGAAACATCTTCCTGATTGGTAAATACGATCATGATGAGTGCCATGTCCGGTTCTATATCTTTCTTTTCGATAATATTCAGGGAACGAAAATACATTTCCGTATAGTCTTCCTCTGCAGTCCCGGCATCCACATCACCCCTAAGCATATAATAGGTACTTCCGTCGAATTCAACATAAGAAAGGCTCCATTTTTCATTAAAGAGTTCATTTGCCATCAATAATTGCGCCGGGTTCCCCTGTGTGGACTGCTCATAAAATTCCGTCAGCAGTTCTGCCCCGCTGCACTCCTCGAATTGATCACTTAACACATACACCGGATAGGCTTTCAGTTCTTCTATATTTAACGGAAGTTCAGACAGTTCCTGTAAGATCACCTGCGGATCTCTATTCCCCTTCAAATTTTCCAGGATGGTATCTGTCTGCACAAACGCTTCCGCTTCCTGCGTTGTCTCCTGCGTCTGTTCGGCTGTTTGTTCAATGGTAGTGGTACTTACCGTTTCATTTTCCTGCACAGTGCTTTTCCTCTCAGCTTCCTGCGTTTCTCCGCCGCAGGCTGTAAGAAATATACATACTAAAATCACTCCGGTCAGACTTTTCATCTGCCAATATTTTTTGCTTGTCTTCATATTAAAATCCCCCAACCTGTAATTATCATACTGCTGCATCAAATTTCCATGAACAAATGCACATGGGAATCAATTAAATTTTTCTTATTTCTTTTGCCAGACTAAACGGAATGATTTCTCCCGGTCTTGTCTCAGTATATGCCTTTTCCTTATGCATATACTCTACAATATCTTTTGCTCTGTAAGCACTAAACTTCATAATCACCTTGTCAAGAATGCTCTTTTCTCTGTCAGTCAATACGGAATAGACCATATTGACAGTCGGATAGATATGAAGCATGGTATCACAGCTATAGCTCATTTCTTCCTGAATATTCAGTTTCTCCAGATTCATCAAACTATAGCTTTCACTTTTCATTATATTTTTCTATCATTTCGTTTTTTAGGCCAACTAACGCATCCATTCCTTTCTGGGTTGTAGCAAAAAATTCATTTTCACAAACTTGATTATATTTTACATATGTGGATTCACCACCTGTTTCACAAATATTATTTTCATGCTCTTGATATGAAAATATTGGTGTGAATGCATTTTCCACATACACCTGATATACAGGAATCTTCTCTCCAAGACCATCTACCTGATTTTCGATAAAAACTAAATATTCTTCTCCCACTTCCATTATATTAACAAATCCTCTTTCGATGGAATATGGCTCTGAATATAAACTAAGTGACCAACGGCTGCAAGTAAGATATATATCTTGTCCCACCGCAGGCTCTGTTCCCTTATAAACATCTTCCACTTTGACCAGCTGCCTGCTTGTTCCTCCGATATGCTCCACATCTCCCAGTACGGATACCCGTATAATAACTGGGACCTGCGGTAAATTTACCGATAAATTCTCTGTCTCTTCAAGACATATATTTTCTGGAAGCTGTGCTACGTAAAGCTCATCTAAATATGACTTATCTTCTGCTATATTAGTATACGTTCTTTTTTCAAATATACCAAATACAGTTATAACTATAACAATTAATAAGATAAAGCATGAACCCCATTTGCATTTCACAGTTCTGTCCCCTTTCTTTCAATGCGGCCATCTGCAATTTTATATACCTGGTCTGCCAATATCTTCATATCATCCTGATTATGACTGGCTAAAAGAATTAAGGCTCCTCTTTCTTTTTCCTGTTCAATTAATTGTCTGATTTCCTTTATTCCTGCTTCATCCAGTCCGTTTGTAGGCTCATCCAGCATGATAACATCTGGCTTCTCCATGATGGCCTGTGCAATCACCAGTCTCTGCTTCATTCCCATTGAGTATTTACCAAATACCCTTTTATCAGCCGGGTCAAGTCCAACCCGTTGTATTGCTTCTTCTACTTCCCGCTTACCAATCACTCCCTTTAACTGCGCAAGATATAATAAGTTTTCCACTCCTGTCTTATTGGGATACAAGCCGGCATGCTCCAAAACAATCCCCTGACTTGGTAAAACAGCAAAGTCTTTGTGCAGTTCCTTATCATTCCAATAAATATTACCTGAATCAATCTTCATCAGACCCGATAATGCCCGAAACAACATGGTTTTTCCAGATCCATTTCTACCCCAAAATCCATATATATTTCCTGTTTCCATTTCCAGACTGATGTCATTGAGTATTGTCTTACCCTTTATTTTTTTATGAATATTGTTTGCAATTAATTTCATATCAAATTGTCTCCATTTCCATGTCCTCTGCCAGTAAATCCTTCTTCTGTATCAATAGTCCTCCCATCAATACAGTAACTATACAGAATAGAGCCGGAATCCATATCGAAGTAACTAAATTCAAAGAATATCGGCTGTTGGCTAACTCAACTTCTAACAATGTGCTGCGATGCCATCCTAAAACGGTATGTGCTACTGGATTCAACCACAAAAAAACATCTATGATGTCTTGTTTGATTTGCATTTTCGTCAATATATTTATGATACTGAGTGCTGCGGTACAAGTCATTTGCACAACCATAACCAATGTGAATGCAGCACTGCTTCCAATATTGATTGCAAGTAAATTAACTAACAGCACCAGAGTAAAATTCCATAACATAAAAATCAGAGCATGGCATCCTAATAAAATAAATCCACCTACGCTAAAAATCACCTGATATCGCAATACAGAAGCAATAGCGGTTGTGCTTAGAAATACCAGTTCAAATATGCATATTAAATTAATTAACTGTAACAGTTCCTTTCCATACCATTTCATTCGATTCGGGCACCGACTAAACACATAGATACTGGCTGTGCAGAAATGACCATACAACTTATTCCCAAAAACCAATATCATAATATAGTTTGGCATCATACGAAGCATAAATCCAATTAACTCCACTAAATTGCAACTCATGCTGAGTTCACCTCTGGATCCACTTAATTGTAATACCAGTTCTGATAGCGTTATTACTCCGTCAAACGGTCTGATAAAACCAAGCGATATGCAAATTCCGGAAAGTATTCCAATTAAAATTACTACTCTTTTTTCATGATGCATATTACCATTTATCCTTATTCCTTCCATAAAGGTAAAAACTGAGTATTGTTATTATTATAATTCCTACCCCCATCAGTGGAACGATAATGTTTTTAGGGGTATCATCAAAAAGAAGCAAATACTTATACCAGCTTAATGGACTCTTATTTCTATCCAGAATATTAAGATATGTAGTCGCATTCAATAGAACAAAAGTCGGTAAGATCAGCAACGTGCGATATTTAACCGTCAAAACAAATGAGATTGCTACAGGAAGCGTACCAAGGATTCCTGATACGACACCAAAAAATAGTGTTATAAGAATTGCATACAAACCAGGGGATGCTATATAGATTGCGCTGCCTATATAATTATGAACCATTGTGGCATAATCTGTATTGTAAATGCTTAAATTTGAGAAATCTCTTATTGCATTCATGGGAAAAGATAGCATATTCATTAGTATTTCCAGCATAAACGGAACCGTAAAGACTATTGTTGTTGTAAAAAAAGATGCCCACAATTTACTTTGTAAATAACGATTTTTCCCTAAACGATAAATCATATATACTTCTTCTTTTGTCTGCTGTTCTTTGGTATAAGAAAAACCAGCAGGTACAGCAACCAAGATAGGGTAAATCATCACAATTAATAATTGAATGTTTGCACTAAAATATACTTTATTCAGGCTGAGCGCTAATAACTTCATTGGCTGATACATTTGTGAAACATCAGTACCTCTAAATGTGAGAACATTCGTTATATAATTTCCCAGCACTACCGCTAGAAGTAATATAAATGTCAGACTTGCTTCTTTTTGTTTTAATAAAAAAATGGTTTGCTTCTTAATAGCTTTTATTAACATACAATTTCCCTCATATAACTTATCTTCCATCGTAAGAAACAGTTGCATATGCGGCTGCACTTGTATCGGTTGAATTAGATTCTTTTAATGAGATTACATCGCTTTCTGAAATGGGGCGTACTGCATGATTTCTTGCATAAACCGTTGTCGTATCCTCACCGTTCATTCTCCACTCAGAAATACATATCCTCCTACATCTGTTTCCTTCCATGCTGCAGCATCTTTCTTACTGTCATAATAAGCTGTCTTTACAATATTGGTACCTATTACTTCTTGATCCAATGTATTTCTCACCTCATCTAAATGCACATTAATACTATCATTCGTCATTTCACCATTTACTACATACGCAATTTCATATACCCTTCCCCATAACGGATCATCAATATACCTTGTTCCTATCTGCTGAAAAACAGGTTTTCTATGTCCTACCATATATATCAGAAACATTCCTGCAACTATCGCCAATATTCCAATCAAAAAGGACATTCTTACAATTCGTCCATAGTTTTTCTTTTGGGGTTCAGGTTCTGATTCCTCATTTTCCCCTGTGTTATCCGTATTCTCCTTATCTCTCTCCTCCACATTCTTTTTTTGAAATTCAGGATTGTCCAGCTTCTCCAATGTCTTTTCCGGATTATGTAATTCGTCACACGATACCTGAAGTATATCTGCTATACTACTAAGCATCATCATATCCGGAAGGTTCTTTCCATTCTCCCATTTGCTTACCGCAGACGTAGAAACCGATAACCTCTCTGCCAGTTCCTTCTGACTTAATCCATTCTTCTTCCTTAAAATTACCAGTAGTTTACCAAATGCTTCCTTTTGCATAACTTTACCCCTTTAATTGTACTAGCAATGATACAATTATACGATTAAGTTATCTAAAAAGCAATGAAGCAAGAATGAACATACTTGACAATTCACATTTACCACAATGATACGTCTAAATCAATTGAGCATTTGGAAACTTCCCATTTTAATCTTATTAATTTCCTTTTGCTCAAGTAGTTACAGCAATAACCGTTTCCTAGATTATCGTGTCATACCTCCTATCGTTGTCTACTCTGCTACGGCCTCTTTCATGCTCTTCACATATTCTCCGATATAGGGAGCTGCGTCTTTGCCATACTTTGCAATGATCTTCACGATGGCACTTCCGACAATGGCTCCGTCGGATATGGACGCCATAGCCTTGGCCTGCTCGGGAGTGCTGATGCCGAAACCGATAGCACAGGGAACGTCGGTCACGGTGCGGATGCTTTCCACGATAGCAGGCAGATTGGTCTTGATCTCGCTGCGCACACCGGTGACACCCATGGAGCTTACCACATAGATGAATCCTTCCGCCTCCGATGCGATCTGGCGGATACGGCTCTCGGAAGTGGGTGCGATCATGGAGATCACCTTCACGCCATGGGCTTTGGCGGGAGCCTCCACCTCCGCCTTCTCTTCATAAGGCACATCGGGAATAATGATAGCACTGATGCCCAGTTCCTCACACTTTGTAAAAAAATTCTCATACCCATAATGGAATACGGGATTTACATAAGTCATAAACGCCAGGGGGATCTCCGACTGCTCCCGCACTCTCTTCACGATCTCAAACACACCGTCCGTGGTCATACCGTTGCTAAGAGAACGGATATTTGCCTCCTGGATCACCACACCTTCCGCCGTGGGATCAGAAAAGGGAATACCGATCTCTATGAGATCCGCCCCTGCCTTCTCCATCTCCAGAATAAACTTTACAGTGCTGTCCGCATCCGGGTCTCCTGCGGTAAGGAAAGCTATGAATGCTTTTTTATTGGGAGTATCAAATACTTTATCCAAATAATTATTCATTGTTGTTATCTCCATCTTCTTATTTTGTAATTTCTGTTTTGATTTTTACTTTCTTCTGTCTGTTACTCCTATGATGGCTTTACCGTCAAAACGATCAGTCATGAATATCCACGCCACGGTATCTTGCGATGGCTGCCACATCCTTGTCACCTCTGCCGGACAGACATACGATAATACTCTGATCCGGGCTGTAATTTTTGGCGATCTTACGCACCTGTGCTACCGCATGGGCACTCTCAATGGCGCAGATGATCCCCTCGGTTCTTGCCAGATATTCAAACGCATCCACTGCTTCATCATCCGTAATGGGGACATACTGCGCTCTGCCGATGTCATGCAGATAAGCATGCTCCGGTCCGATACCGGGATAATCCAGTCCTGCGGAAATGGAATATACGGGAGCGATCTGTCCGTACTCATCCTGGCAGAAATAGGATTTCATGCCATGGAAGATTCCTAAGGAACCCGTCGCAATCGTAGCTGCGGTCAGTGCCGTATCCACGCCCTTGCCTGCCGCCTCACAGCCGATGAGTTCTACATCCTGATCCTCAATAAAGTTGTAAAACGCACCCATGGCATTGCTACCGCCGCCCACACAGGCTACCACGGCTGCCGGAAGCTTTCCTTCTGCCTTTAGGATCTGCTCTTTTGCTTCCTGACTGATGACACTCTGAAAATCTCTTACGATCATGGGGAAAGGATGCGGTCCCATAACGGATCCCAGTACATAATGGGTGTCCGCTACGCGGTTGGACCATTCTCTCATGGTCTCATTGACGGCATCCTTCAAGGTCATGGTACCGGAAGTTACGGGATGTACCTTGGCTCCGAGGAGTTCCATACGATAGACATTCAGCGCCTGTCTGTCAGTATCTTCTTTTCCCATAAAAATTTCGCATTCCATACCGAGGAATGCTGCTGCCGTAGCGGTAGCCACACCATGCTGTCCGGCACCTGTCTCTGCGATCAGACGGGTCTTACCCATCTTCTTTGCCAGCAGTGCCTGTCCCAGGGCATTGTTGATCTTGTGGGAGCCGGTGTGGTTTAAGTCCTCTCTCTTTAAATAGATCTTCGCGCCGCCCAGATCCTTGGTCATCTTCTCCGCATAGTACAGCAGAGAGGGGCGACCGGCATATTCATTCAGCAGCTTATTTAGTTCCGCATTGAATTCCGGATCCTTTTTATAATGCTCATAGCACTCCTCCAGATGGATCAGTTCATTCATCAATGTCTCGGAGATATATTGTCCTCCGTGGATTCCGTAACGTCCTTTACCCATGTGTTCGTCCTCTTTTCTTTCATCCTGATTTTTATTCCTGATTTTCATTTTGATTTCTGATTTCTCATTTATACTGATGCCAGGGTCAAAAGGTCTAAGCCCACATGAGCTTGCTCATAGGTGGGTGAAAGACCTTAGGACCCGCCCCGATATGAGCATAAAAGTGGGATGATAATCCCACGATATGCGAATATTGGGTAGGGTGCTATGTGCCAGTGGCACATGTTTAGCACGGACCGAAGCGGAGCGGAGACGTGGGAGTGCGTAGCACGGAGCAATCCGTAGGCATCAAAGTTGGGGGCGATACCGTTCTACCAGTTCCATGATCCGGCGCATCTTCTCCGGATCTTTCTTCCGGTCACTCTCAATGCCGGAGCTTAAGTCCACAGCGTAAGGCCTTACCGCTTCCATGGCTTCAGTGAGATTCTCCGCCTGTAATCCTCCTGCCAGGAAAAATTCCCTGTCAATCCCACCAAGGACGCTCCAGTCAAACGCCTGTCCCGATCCCATTCCGCTGTCGAATAACAGATAGTCTGCACTGCTGTCCAGCCAGGCTTCCACATCATACCGGTCTCTTACTTTGACCGCCTTGATCACCGGCTTGTGGCACACCGCCTGCAGGTACTGGATATCCTCTTCCGTCTCATCCCCGTGAAGCTGTGCCACATCCAGAATGCCTTCCTCCAGCAGTTCTATGATGTTCTTCGGATCCTTATTCACGAACACCCCCACCGTCCGGATCCCCGGCAGGAGTTTTTTGCGATATTCGGCTGCCTGCTCCTTCGTAACCGCACGGTGGCTCTTTTCGTAAAATACAAATCCCACATAGTCCGGCTGCACCTCATTGGCATAAGCAATATCCTCCGGACGATAGAGACCACACATTTTTACTTTCATACCATTTACAACCTTTCTATAACCTGCAAACTTTCAGGTACTTTAGTACCTTGCCGTAGGCACAAATTGGCGTGTGAAAAATTTATTTTTCACACTATCCGCGAAGCTCCTGCAATACCGCTTTCTTATCCGCGCTTCGCATCAGCGTCTCTCCGATGAGAACAGCATTGGTACCATTCTGCTCGAGTCTCGCGATATCCTGTCTGGTCTTCATACCGCTCTCAGATACGAAGAGGATGTTCTCCGGCACCAGTTCCCGCAGCCGCACGGAATTATGGATATCCACCGTAAAATCTTTCAGATTCCGGTTATTGACACCGACGATCCTCGCACCTGCTGCAAGCGCCATCTCCACTTCCTTCTCGTCATGGGCTTCCACCAGTGCCGACAGGCCAAGTTCTCTGGCAATCCCCGCGTATTCCGACAACTGCATGGGAGAGAGAATCGCGCAGATCAGGAGAACCGCATCCGCTCCGATATTTTTTGCCTCATAGATCATATATTCGTCTACCGTGAAATCTTTTCGCAGCAGAGGAATCTGTACCGTCTGCCGGATCTTTGTCAGATATTCGTTCTTCCCCTGAAAAAACGCCGGTTCCGTCAGCACCGAAATAGCATCCGCTCCTGCCGCTTCGTATTCCTTTGCGATCTGCACATAGGGAAATTCCGGTGCGATCAATCCCTTGGAGGGTGATGCTTTCTTCGCCTCACAGATAAAGCTCATTCCCGGCTTTGCCAGTGCCTGCTCAAAAGGAAATCCCGTATTGCTGTCTAACTCTCTTGCTCTGGCGATCTGTTCTGCAAGAGGCAGTGCTTCTTTTGCTGCTGCCACCCGCTCCTTTGCAGAGGCTGCTATAGTATCCAGTATCATCCATTCATCCTGCCTTTCCGTTTCATAATCTAAATCCAGAGCCCTTGCGCCGCAGGTCAAAAGTACTCGTAACACTTTATCATGCATTGCTCAGCTTGATAAAACGCTCCAACTGTGCCTTTGCAAGACCTGTGTCGATGACCTTCTCTGCCAGCTTCACACCGTCTGCCATACTGTCTGCCTTGCCTGCCACATATAGGGCTGCTGCTGCATTCAGCAGTACTGCATTGCGCTTTGGACCCTTTTCGCCATTTAAGATAGCTCTGGTGATCTCTGCGTTCTCCTGGGGAGTTCCGCCCACCAAATCTTCCTTCGTGCATCTTTCCATGCCAAATTCTTCCGGTGTGATCACATAATTTTTGAAAGTGCCGTTGTCGATCTCACAGACTGCGGTAGGCGCACTGGCGGAGATCTCGTCCAGTCTGTCCTGTCCGTAGACTACCATGCCTCTCCTGACTCCCAGATTGGACAATACCTTTGCCATGGAAGGCAGCAGGCTTTCATCGTACACACCCATGATCTGATATACCGGTCCTGCAGGGTTTGCTAACGGTCCTAAGATATTGAAAATTGTACGGATGCCCAGTTCCTTGCGGATGGGACCCACATATTTCATGGCAGTGTGATATTTCTGTGCAAAGAGGAAGCAGATGCCGATCTCTTCTAACAGCTTCCTGCTCTGCTCCGGCTCTATGGTGATATTCACCCCCAGCGCTTCCAGGCAGTCTGCCGCACCGGATTTGGAGCTGGCTGCACGATTGCCGTGCTTGGCTACCGGTACACCCGCGGCAGAGATCACGATGCATGCCGTGGTGGAGATATTGAAGGAATTGGAGCCATCACCGCCGGTTCCCACGATCTCCAGTGTTTCTACATCTGCGCCCAGCTTTCTGCCGAATTTCCGCATCTCTTCTGCGGAGCCGGTGATCTCTTCGATGGTCTCACCCTTCTGGCTTAACGCTGTTAAGTAAGCGCTTTTTAAAATATCGCTGGCTTCCCCGCTCATGATCTCATCCATAACGGTTTTTGCCATATCGTATCCGATGTTCTCATTTTTTACCAGTTTTGCTACTGCTTCTTTGATCATATTTCTGCCTTCTCCCTTCTGCGTCTGTAAAAAATTAACGATGATCTGTCGTCCGTCCGGTGTCAGTACAGATTCCGGATGGAATTGTACTCCATAGATCTGTTTCTCTGTCTGTTCTACCGCCATGACTTCGCCATCTTCGGTAACTGCAGTAACTTTCAATTCTGCGGGAATCGTCTGAGGATCCGCTACCAGTGAATGATATCTTGCAACAGTGATGACCTTTTTCATTCTCCGAAACAATATGCTGTCCGTATCCAGAGTCGCCAGAGACTGTTTGCCGTGCATCAGGTGGGATGCATAGGTAACGGTAGCACCTGCCACCTCACAGATCGCCTGATGCCCGAGACAGATTCCCAAAATAGGGATCCTGCCCCCAAGTTCCCTGATCACATTTTCACAGACACCCGCTTTGTCCGGTCTGCCGGGTCCCGGCGATAATACGATGTGAGAGGGATTCATGGCGCGGATCTCATCCACGCTGCATTCATCATTGCGGATCACCCGGATATCCGGGTTCACACTTCCTACCAGCTGGTATACGTTGTAGGAAAAGCTGTCGTAATTATCGATCAGTAATATCATGCTTCCATTCCCTCCTGTGCTTTCTGAAGTGCCTGTCGGACTGCTGCCGCCTTCTGGATACATTCTCTGTATTCCTTCTCCGGAACGCTGTCCGCCACGATACCGGCGCCGGATCTTACGAATACTTTTCCATTCTTGGAAAAAGCAAGTCTGATGGCGATGCAGGTATCGAGATTCCCGGTAAAGGAAATGTAGCCGATGGCTCCGCCGTAGATACCTCTCTTATTGTCTTCCAGTTCATTGATGATCTCGCATGCCCGCAGCTTCGGGGCTCCCGACAGAGTTCCTGCGGGCAGGATAGCATCTACCGCATCCAGAGCATCCGCATCCTCTCTGATTACGCCCCGCACGGTGGAACCGATATGCATAACGTGGGAGTAACGCTCAATGGACATATACTTTTCCACTTCCACGGTGCCGATCCGGCTGATCTTGCCGATATCATTCCGCCCAAGATCCACTAACATATTGTGTTCGGAACGTTCCTTCTCATCTGCTAAAAGCTCTGACTCCAGCGCCTTGTCCGCTTCCTCGGTGGCACCTCTTGGTCTCGTTCCGGCTAAAGGGAAGGTATGTAACACGCCGTCCTCTAACTTTACTAATGTCTCGGGGCTTGCTCCCACGATCTCACCATCACTTCCGGAGAAATAGAACATGTATGGAGATGGATTTGTCGTGCGGAGTACCCGGTAAGCATCTAAGAGGCTTCCTTCCATCTCCGCCTCCAGACGATTGGATAATACCACCTGGAAGATATCTCCCTCTCTAATGTAATGCTTGGCTTTCCCGACCATGCTGCAATAGGCTGCTTCGTTGAACAGTGGCTGAAAATCTGTCCGAAGCTTACAGGGAATATGCTCTGCCTTTTCTCCGTTCAGCAAAAGCTCCTTCATGTTGTTCAGTTCCCGCTCCGCCCTATGATAATTGATCTCCAGATCCTCGGTCTTGATATTCAGGATCAGGATCAGCTTCTGTCTGTAATTGTCAAAAGCGATGACTTTGTGGAACAGCATCAGGTTCACATCCTGAAAGCCTTCCTCGTCCTTCGCATCCAGCCGCAGGGTCGGTTCGCTGTATTTGATATAGTCATAGGAAAAATATCCTACCAGGCCTCCGGTAAAGGAAGGCAATCCCGGAAGCTTGGGACTTTTATTCTCTTCCATGATGTTGCGGATGATCCCTCTGACATCTCCGGAATCTGTCCGGCTGGTCAGTTCCGATTTTATTGTTGTCTGACCGTTATAGCAGGTGATCTCAAGCAAAGGATCATAGCCTAAAAAGGAATATCGTCCCCATCGTTTATCCGCCTCCGCGCTTTCCAGCAGATAGACATGACCGCTGACCTTTTTTAAGATGCGCAGCACTTCGATAGGGGTGGTCATATCTGCATACAGCTCTGTGCTGATAGGAATCACTCCGTAGTTTTCTTCCGCTGCGATCTTTTTACATTCTTCCAGTGTGGGGGTGATCTTCATTCCGGTACTCCTCCTTAAAATTATTTCTGCTCACACCTTTTCAGCGCCTCAATTCGTAAAATCGCCTCTTTGAGGCTTCCTTTTACTCATTGAGACTATCTCGCCATAGGCTCTGAAAAGGTTACAATCACCACCACCCGTCTAACGGGTGGTTTGCTCTGAGGCTATAAGCCTCT
>NZ_JBOKRY010000038.1:0-30044 GCF_051972595.1 Simiaoa sp.
GCGCTCCACATTTATTGGCAGTTCTCCGCAATGAGCCACGCTATTCATAAGATTGCCAGCAAAAAACGCTGCCAATCGTATTTCTCTTCGCGGCGTTCGCCGCATAGGCAAAAGTAAAGACAGCGATTTGTGCGCAAGCGCCCATCGCTGCCTTCACTATGCCTATGCGCGGCTCATTGCCCGCGTAAACTTTCAATTTATTTCCGGTGCTTATTCTCCAGAGCCGCCTCCACGAATCCCTTGAACAGCGGATGGGGTCTGTTGGGTCTGGACTTGAGCTCGGGGTGTCCCTGGGTGGCGACGAAGAAGGGATGCTCGGTAAGCTCGCACATCTCCACGATACGTCCGTCAGGGGACAATCCGGACAGACGCAGACCGTGTTCAGTGAGGACGGCACGATAATCGTTGTTGACCTCGTAACGATGACGATGTCTCTCAGAGATGTTCTCCTGTCCGTAGAGCTGGTAAGCACGGGAATCCTTATCCAGTACACAAGGGTATGCACCCAGTCTTAAGGTACCGCCGATATCCTCGACGCCGTTCTGGTCCGGCATCAGAGCGATCACAGGATGTGTGGTGTTAGGATCCAGTTCCACACTGTGGGCATCCGTATACCCGATGACATTTCTTGCATATTCTACGATCGTCAACTGCATTCCCAGACACAGTCCCAGGAAGGGAACTCCATGGGTTCTTGCATATTGAATCGCCAGAATCTTGCCTTCGATACCCCGGGAACCGAAGCCGCCGGGTACCAGGACACCGTTGCAGTCACCTAACAGTTCTTCCACATTTTCAGGCGTAACCGTCTCGGAGTCGATCCATTTGATGTGTACGGTCGCATGATTGGTGATACCGCCATGCTTCAAAGCCTCTACGACACTGATATAGGCATCATGCAGAGAGACATATTTTCCGACCAGAGCGATCTGCACTTCATCGGTGGGATGACGCAGATCCTCTACCATCTTCTTCCAGTCTGCCAGATCCGGTTCCGGACAATCCAGATGCAGACATTCACAGGCTACCTGTGCCAGATGCTCTTTTTCCATAGCTAACGGAGCCTCATACAGATATTCCACATCCAGGTTCTGCAATACATGACTCTGAGGTACGTTACAGAACAGAGCAATCTTGTCCTTGATGGACTGATCCAGAGGATGCTCACTTCTGCAGACGATGATATCCGGCTGGATGCCCATGCCCTGCAGATCTTTAACACTGGCCTGGGTAGGCTTGGTCTTCAGCTCCTGAGAAGCACTCAGATAAGGAATCAGCGTTACATGGATCAGAATGGCATTGTCATGCCCCACCTCATGCTGGAACTGACGGATGGACTCCAGGAAAGGCTGGCTCTCGATGTCACCTACGGTACCGCCTACCTCGATGATGGCGATACGGGTCTCATCATCTGTAAAGTTGCGGTAAAAGCGGCTCTTGATCTCATTGGTGATATGGGGGATGACCTGTACAGTACCTCCGCCGTAATCACCACGACGCTCCTTCTGCAATACGGACCAGTATACCTTACCGGTGGTAACGTTGGAATTTTTATCCAGATTCTCATCAATAAAACGCTCATAATGTCCCAGATCCAGATCGGTCTCCGTGCCATCCTCCGTGACGAATACTTCGCCGTGCTGGATCGGGTTCATGGTGCCGGGATCAATATTAATATACGGATCGAATTTCTGCATGGTTACTTTGTAACCTCTTGCTTTTAACAGTCTTCCCAGGGAAGCTGCGGTAATTCCTTTTCCCAGACCGGATACGACTCCTCCGGTCACAAACACGTACTTTACTGCCATAATTTTCTCCTCCTTTTGATATAGTAACTATTCAGCCACATCGCAAAACCGCTTTTTCAGGCTGTTCTGTAAATAGTTATGCATATAAAAAGAGCGAGGAACTCCCCTTGGGGAGCGCCTTCGCTCAATAACTGCCATAATTTATAGTAGAATGACAAAATCTTTAGTTGTGATACAGCTTCTGGTTCTGATAATGAGGTTCGCATGTCAGATTCACGCCTAATTTGCGGAAGGTATTCATGTCGATCTGGGACAGGATCACGCTGGAGTGCACTTCGGAACCTTTCAGGTTCTTCAACTGCTCCACAGCAGCCTTCGCAGTATCATCCGTAGCTGCACAGATGGAAAGGGCGATCAGCGTCTCATCTGTATGAAGCCTGGGATTGCGGTTCCCCAGATAGTTCGTCTTCAGATCCTGGATGGGACCGATGGCGGTAGGTGAGATCAGCTGTACTTCGTCCGGAATGCCGGCCAGAGCCTTCAGGGCATTTAATAATAATGCGGAAGAAGCACCCAGCAGAGTACTGGTCCGTCCGGTGAGGACTCTGCCGTCCGGAAGCTGGATCGCAGCTGCCGGTTCCCCGGTGGTCTCTGCTTTGATATTGGCTGCACTGACTACTGCGCGATCGTCGATGGTGACACCTGCCTGCTTCATCAGAAGCTCAAGCTTTAAGATCTGGTCGTCACCGGCGGTACCCTGGCGCTTCTGGCACAGAGTGTGGTAGTAGCGGCGGATGATTTCCTGTTTGGCGGCGTCGCGGACAGCTTCGTCATCAACAATACCGAAGCCTGCCATATTGACACCCATGTCAGTAGGAGACTTGTAAGGACAGCTGCCCATGATCTTTTCGAACATAGCGCTGACTACGGGGAAGATCTCCACGTCACGATTGTAATTGATCGTGGTCTCGCCGTAAGCTTCCAAATGGAACGGATCGATCATATTGACATCGTTTAAGTCTGCGGTAGCGGCTTCATAAGCCAGGTTCACCGGATGCTTTAACGGAATATTCCAGATCGGGAAAGTCTCATACTTGGCATAACCGGCCTTGATGCCTCTCTTGTATTCGTGATACAGCTGGGAGAGACAGGTAGCCATCTTGCCGCTTCCCGGTCCGGGAGCAGTAACGACTACCAGAGAACGGGTGGTTTCAATATAATCATTTTTACCGTAACCTTCATCACTTACGATGAACGGAATATTGGAAGGATATCCGGGAATGGAATAATGGCGGTATACCTTCATTCCCAGAGACTCCAGCTTTTTCTGATAAGCAATGGCACTGGGCTGTCCGGCAAAGCGGGTCAGACATACGCTACCGACATACAGACCATAGCCGCGGAAAGCATCGATCAGACGTAACACATCCAGATCATAGGTAATGCCAAGATCGGAACGGACTTTGTTCTTCTCGATATCTGCTGCATTAATGACGATGACGATTTCCGCCTCGTCCTTCAGCTGTGCCAGCATATTGATCTTGCTGTCCGGATGGAAACCGGGCAGAACGCGGGAAGCGTGATAATCATCGAACAGCTTGCCGCCGAATTCCAGATACAGCTTGCCGCCGAATTTCGCGATACGCTCCTTAATCTTCTCAGACTGCAGACTGAGATATTTGTCATTGTCAAAACCTATCTTGTACATGTTGACACCTTTCCCTATGGATCTTTGCAACTAAAATCCCATGATGTTCTATTATAGTTTAGTGTTTCCCAAAAATCTACTGAAAAGTAAAATTTTTTTGGAAATCATTATTATATCTAACAATTTTGGGCAAATAATCACATAATGAGCAATTTTAAACAAAGGCCTCCTTTTCTATAATGAAATCTTGGACCAACTATCTGGGTGTCGAGGATATGGCAGCGGTCATCAATCACACGGCGGGAGGTTATCTGTTCTACAAGACTCCCGAGTATCACAGGATCAGCCGTTTCCGAGGGAATGGGGTACCCATGGACCGGCCGGGATTCTATGTATACATCAGAGATAATGAGAAGAAGGATTATCATTCCATCTCCTGGCATCCTCACAGACGATGGTCATTCCCCGTGGGGAGAATGTATTGCTGTGGGACGTAACGACCCATAGAGAGCCTGCTGTGGTGGGAGCAGCAGCGGATGATCCGGATGTCATGCCGGAGCTGATCTGCGATGGCATCCATATCCATCCCTGTATGGTAAGGAATACCTTCCGCCTGTTCGGTGCACACCGTATGATCCTCATCAGTGATAGCATGCGTGCCGTAGGTATGGAGGATGGACAGTATACCCTGGGCGGTCAGGAGGTTACCGTGCATGGAGCACTGGCTACCTTGGCAGACGGAACCATTGCTGGAAGCGCCACGCCGTCAGGTCATTCTGAAGGGCGTGGTTCTATAATTGTTTGTTGTGAGTTGTTTGTTGCAGGCAGATGCCCGAAGTTCGTTTCTTACGGATTTCGGGTATTTGTCTGCATACAGACCACAAAGATATGCTTTCGGAAAGAATTCCACAGTATGTGTCAAACGAGTCATATTTTGGAGAAGTGACGGTATTTCGGATTCATGGATAAATAGTGTGAATAGCCTGCTTTTCATGGTTTTTTCACATTTGTGCTATTGATTTATCCTCGCGTTATCTCTATAATAGAATAGATTGTAACTATTCAGAGCCATGTAAATCAGGTCAATATGTACGTCGAATGCTTGCATTTGTAAGAACATTTGACATGATTTATATGACGAATGTGGGTTTTGAATAGTTGCAGAGGGTTTATTGCCTCGATAGACAGGAATAAAAACGGGGACAATAGAATAACACAGAAAATGGAGATAACATGAAAAATATATTCAGGCTATATAATAACGGGTACGGTTCCGGCAACGGAGCACCCGGCAGCGGCAATAACGGCAACGGAGGCAATGACAATAACGGTAACGGAGGCGGAAACCGTCCTCCGAAGAGACCCAGCACGCTGATGATGATCCTGTCGGCGCTCGTTACCATTATTTTTGCGCTGATGCTGTACAACGCTGTATTCGGCACAGATAAGAGCACGGAGGTGCCCTATACCGAATTCCTGAAGGATCTGGAAGCGGACAAGGTGGAAGCGGTAAATGTCAATAAGGAAAACGGCGTGATCACGGTGCGGCTGAAGCAGGAGGCAACACCGACACCGGAGCCGGACAGCTATATTAATTTCTATGGAATCACGCAGAAGGCAATGCAGTCTTCCCAGACCGTGTATTACACAATGCTGATGGAGGATCTGGATACTCTGACAGCGAGACTGCAGAAACATGATGTGCAGGGAACCCGGATCAGTAGCGATGTACTGGATACGGTGGTACAGTTCCTGATCACATTTGTACTTCCGTTAGTACTTCTCTGGGTACTGGCAGGCTTCCTGTTCCGCAGAATGGGCGGCAGCGGCGGCCCCATGGGGGTCGGCAAGAGCAATGCCAAAGTATATGTACAGAAGGAAACCGGTGTTACTTTTAAGGATGTGGCCGGCGAAGACGAAGCGAAGGAATCTCTGGTGGAGGTCGTGGATTTCCTGCACAATCCCCAGAAATATTCCAAGATCGGTGCGAAACTTCCCAAGGGAGCCCTGTTAGTGGGACCTCCCGGAACAGGTAAGACTTTGCTTGCCAAAGCAGTGGCAGGTGAGGCGCATGTGCCGTTCTTCTCCCTGACGGGTTCCGACTTTATTGAGTTGTATGTAGGTGTGGGCGCCAGCCGTGTCCGCGACCTGTTTAAGGAAGCGACCAAGAATGCGCCCTGTATCGTATTTATCGATGAGATCGATGCCATCGGACGAAGCCGTGATTCCAAGTACGGCGGAGGCAATGAAGAGAGAGAACAGACGCTGAACCAGCTGCTGTCTGAGATGGATGGCTTCGACAGTTCCAAGGGTATCCTGATCCTGGGTGCTACGAACCGCCCGGAGATCCTGGACAAGGCGCTGTTACGTCCCGGACGTTTTGACCGTCGTATCATCGTAGACAAGCCGGATCTCAAGGGACGTGTGGAGATCCTGAAGGTACATTCCAAGGACGTGAAGATGGATGAGACCGTAGATCTGGATGCTATTGCATTGGCGACCAGCGGTGCGGTAGGTTCCGATCTCGCCAATATGATCAACGAGGCTGCCATCAATGCCGTCAAGGAAGGTAGAGAATTCGTCAGCCAGAAGGATCTGTTTGCAGCAGTAGAACAGGTATTGGTAGGTAAGGAGAAAAAGGACCGCATCATGAGCAAGGAGGAGCGTCGTATCGTATCCTATCATGAGGTCGGTCATGCACTGATCAGTGCCCTGCAGAAAAATTCCGAGCCGGTGCAGAAGATCACCATTGTACCCCGTACCATGGGTGCGCTGGGATATGTCATGCAGGTACCGGAGGAGGAAAAATACCTCAACACCGAGGCAGAGCTTCGGGATATGCTGGTAGGACTGGTGGGCGGACGTGCCGCTGAGGAAGTGGTATTTGATACCGTGACCACGGGCGCAGCCAACGATATTGAGAAAGCTACCGCTATTGCCCGTAACATGATCACACGATACGGTATGAGCAAGCGTTTCGGCCTCGTGGGTCTGGCTACCGTAGAGAGCCAGTATCTGGAGGGAAGAACCGCATTAAATTGTAGCGACGAGACTGCAGCGGCCATTGATGAAGAAGTTGTTGCCATGATCAAGGAGAGCTATGATCAGGCATTGCAGATGCTCCGTGAGAACAGAGACCTGATGGATAAGCTGGCAGCGTTCCTGATCGAGCGTGAGACTATCACCGGTAAGGAATTCATGGAGATCTTCCGCAAGGAAAAAGGATTGCCTGAGCCTGAGGAAGAGAAGAAGGACGCAGCGGAAGGCACTGTCGGTCAAAATGCCGAGACAAAAAAGGCTGAGACAGAGAGCACCGGAACAGATGCAGCGAAAGCAGAGGAGGCTACAAAGGGAAAAGCGATTGATGTGACGATCGGTGAGCAGGTCATGACCTCCACGGATCCTACATTTAAGCCGCTTGCTTTTGAGGACAGCTTGCAGGAAACAAAAGAGCAGACGACTGCGGAAAAGCCTGAAAACAAGACCGCGACTTCAGCAGAATCGAAAGATTCCAAGGATCCCAAGGATCCTATGGATCCTCCCCAGGGGCCGGTAGGACTGTTCTCCCACGGAACACTGTCATAACGGAAAATAGTGATGTTGTAAACATAAAGCCTTTTGGAGAGGCATAAATAAGAAAAATTATGGAAAAATGACTTTAATTTAAACGCGAGTTTAGATTAAAGTCATTTTGGGGATGTAAGCGATAAAATAAAATTAGGAAAGTATAACTCTGGGTTGATTATTTCGTGAGAATGCTTTATCATAATAAAGTGTCGGGAGATTCCCGGACAGACTGCATTATCAGTCAGATCGCAATGAGGAGGTAATATCGAAATGTTAAAACAGTTATCTATTTATGCTGAGAATAAAAAAGGAGCCCTGCAGGCTTTGACCAATGCATTGTATGAAGCAGGCATCAATATCTGGGGTTCTGTTACCAACGACGGTGCGGAGTACGGAATCAACCGCATGGTTGTCTCCGATCCCGATAAGGCAAAAGAGGTCCTCACAGAGAAGGGCTACCTCTGTCGTTTCGTGGATGTCCTGGCTGTAGAGATCGAGGATAAGCCCGGTGCACTGAATACCCTGCTGACAGCTCTCTTAGACAGCAATGTCAATGTGGACTATACCTACCTGTCTTTCAACCGTGATTCTTCCACCCCTGTCATGATCCTGCATACCGCAGATCCTGAGGAAGTGGAGCTCTGCCTGAAGGCTAAGGGATTTAAGATGTGCTAGATGCTAGAACTCATAAGGAGCAAAGAAAACAGTACACTCGTAAAAAGGGTGTGCTGTTTTTTTGACCTTGAGATCGAAGAATATGTAGAAATTGCTCAGAAGATTTATATATTTGGTATGTTATGCGCTATAGTGGAAAGAATATCATTAAGACTTTTAACGGGGATTCGCGTAGAAAATAAGTAAAAACGAACGGGGATTTGCGTTATACAAGAGGCGGCAGAAAACGGAATTCATTATATTCCGGTGTATATGGTGCCGTTTTTATAAAGAAAAAGCGGTGTCTGCAGTTGCTGGCGGATACCGCTTTTTTATATTTATAAATAAGTCTTTCAGCTCCTGCTTGAGAAGCTATTGATTTTTCTATCATTCTTGAATATAATATTACTAAATCATGATTTACTAAAACAAGATTTAGTAATATCCGGGAGGTGCATCAATGTTCATCGGCAGAGAGGCTGAATTAAAATTCTTACAGGATAAATATACAGAGGAGCGAGGCCAGCTTATTGTGTTGTATGGCAGGCGGCGCGTGGGAAAAACGGAAACATTGCGTGAGTTCTGTAAGGATAAGCCGCATGTCTTTTTCTCGTGTACACAGACTACCGACCTTGTGCAGCTTCGCAATTTTTCCAGTCGAATGTTCAAAGAGAACATTCCGGCTAAGAATTATATTTCTGAGTTCGCAGATTGGGAAAAAGCGTTCCGTGCAGTGCTTGACCTGCCTTATGGCAATCAGAAAAAACTGTTAGTAATAGACGAGTTCCCTTATATGTGCCGTGGAAACAAAAGCATTCCATCTATATTACAAAATCTTTGGGATGCAGAACTGCGTGACAGCAATGTAATGATCATTCTCTGTGGCAGCGCAATGAGTTTTATCGAAAAGGAACTATTGTCGGAGAAAAATCCTCTCTACGGCAGAGCTACCGGTATTTACAAGATGAAAGAGATGGGCTTCTACGATGCCATAAAGTTTTTCCCGGAGTATTCTGATCGTGATAAGGTGCTTACGTATGCTGTCCTTGGCGGCATTCCTCATTATTTACGCCAGTGGAATCCCAAACTGTCTGTCGATGAAAACATCAAAAGAAATATCCTGACCAAAGGTTGTATCTTATACAGCGAGGTAGAGTTCCTGCTTCATCAAGAACTGCGGGAAACCCCAATCTATAATTCCATTATTGAAGCCGTTGCATTGGGTAATACAAAACTTAACGACATCAGCCAGAAGTCATTGCTGGAAGACACTGCTAAGACCAGTGTCTATCTGAAAAATTTGATGGAATTGGGAATTGTAGAACGCGAATTCTCTGTGGATTCGAAAATCAAAGAACGGGCGAACACCGGTCGGGGTACTTATCGTCTGACGGATAATTTCTTTCGCTTCTGGTATGCCTTTGGCTTTGCAAACTATTCACAACTGGAAGATGGCGATGTGGATGGCGTTTACGAATATGTTGTAAAACCAGCCCTTCATGAATTCGCTTCTTTTGCTTTTGAAGATGTCTGTCGGGAATTTGTCCGTATGCTGCAGAAGAAAAATGAGTTACCCTTCCGCTATTCCAAGATGGGACGATGGATGGGAAAAACGACTGTGCGCGACGAAAAAGCGTCTGACGGATTGCGGACTGCGGAAACAGAAATCGACCTATTGTGCATTGGCAAAGATGCCAAGGAGTATCTGGTTGGCGAGTGTAAATTCAAGGGGGTACCTTTTTCGTACTCTGAATACCTTGATACGCTGGCAAAACTGACACCTTTGAAGGAAAAATCCAAGTTTTACTATGCACTGTTTTCAGAAAGCGGATTTGATCAGAAAATTTTGGACTGTGCTGCGATGAATGAAACACAGCTGTACAGCCTTGAAGATATCGTTGAAATATAATAAAAGTGTGATAGACCACAGGAGAAGTCATGGGATTTAATTTCGAAGAAGAATTAAAAAAGCTCCCCAAGAAGCCGGGAGTCTATATCATGCGGGATGACAAGGATGTCATCTTATATGTCGGGAAAGCCATTAACCTGCACAACCGTGTAAGGTCTTATTTTCGTGAAAATATCGGCAGAGGTCCCGCCATTGACCAGATGGTGTCGCTGATTGCCCGTTTTGAATATATTGTAACGGATTCGGAACTGGAAGCGTTGGTGCTGGAGAATAACCTGATCAAGGAGAATTCGCCGAAGTATAACACGCTGTTAAAGGATGACAAGACCTATCCCTATATCAAGGTGACAGTGGGGGAGGATTATCCCAGGATCCTGTTTTCCAGGACCATGAAAAAGGATAAATCCCGCTATTTCGGTCCTTATACCAGCGCTGCGGCGGTGAAAGATACCATTGAACTGCTGAACAAACTGTACCAGCTGCGTACCTGCAACCGGGTGCTGCCCAGGGATATAGGAATCGAGCGCCCCTGTCTGAACTATCATATCAAGCAGTGCCTGGCACCCTGTCAGGGGTATGTGAGCAAAGAAGAATATAGGCAGCAGGTGGCAGGTGCACTGGAATTTTTGAACGGCAACTACAGCCCGATCTTAAAAGACCTGGAGGAGAAGATGAACAAAGCAGCGGAGGCTATGGAATTTGAGGATGCCGCCAGATACCGTGATCTGCTCTCCAGTGTACGACAGGTATCCCAGAAGCAGAAGATCACCGAGGGCGTCGGAGAAGATAAAGATATCCTGGCGCTGTACCAGGACGAGACGGAAGCGGTGGTACAGGTATTTTTCGTCCGGGACGGCAAGCTGATCGGCAGGGAACATTATTATATGACACATGTGCCGGAAAATAACAAGCCGGCGATTTTACAGGATTTTGTAAAGCAGTTCTATGCTGGAACCCCATTTATCCCCAGAGAGCTTATGCTGCAATATGAGATCGAGGATGCGGAACTTATTGAGAAATGGCTGTCGGAGCGAAAAGGCAGTCGTGTCTACCTGAAGGTGCCTAAGATCGGCAGCAAGGAAAAACTGGTGGAACTGGCAGCACAGAACGCAAAACTGATACTGTCTCAGGATAGGGAAAAGTTAAAACGCGAGGAAGGTCGAACCATCGGTGCGGTGAAAGAGATCTCCGATCTGTTAAAGCTGCCGTTAACCGGCACTGCCCGGATGGAAGCCTATGATATCTCTAATATCAACGGTTTTGAAAATGTAGGATCCATGGTGGTCTATGAAAAAGGAAAACCGAAACGCAGTGATTACCGTAAGTTCAAGATCAAAAGTGTCTCCGGTCCGGATGACTATGCCTGCATGCGGGAAGTACTGACGAGACGGTTCCGCCATGGCATGGAAGAGAGCAGAGAACTGGAAGAACAGGAGATGGATCAGGAGTATGGCAGCTTTACCAAGTTCCCGGATCTGATCCTCATGGACGGCGGCCGCGGACAGGTGAATATTGCGCTGTCCGTACTGGAAGAACTGGGAATCGACATTCCGGTCTGCGGTATGGTCAAGGATGACAACCACCGTACCAGAGGTCTGTATTATCATAATATCGAACTTCCGATCGACACACATTCGGAAGGGTTCAAGCTGATCACCAGAATCCAGGACGAGGCTCACCGCTTTGCCATTGAGTATCACAGATCCCTGCGCAGTAAGACCCAGGTGAAATCTGTACTGGATGATATCCCCGGGGTGGGCCCCGCCAGACGAAAAGCCCTGATGCGGCACTTCAAGTCTTTAGAGGAGATCCGGCAGGCAACGGTGGAAGAACTGATGGAAATTCCCGAAATGAATGAGCGCACAGCACAGGAGATTGTAGCCTTTTTCGCTTCACAGAAGCGGCCGCCTGTGGTACAATCATAAGTAATATGGTAACTTCAAAAGTTACAACACGATAATGAGGCGGGGAACCTTCGAGAAAAAATGTAGGGGTGGGTTTTTCGCAGAAAGGTATGGAAATTAGTATGGCAAGTGTAAGTTTGACCCGTGTTATCGAAAAAATGAAACTGGAAAATCTCACACCGGAGATCGATGTGAAGCATGTGAAGATCACACAGCCGGATATCAACCGTCCGGCACTGCAGTTAGCCGGATATTTTGAGCATTTCGATGCCACCAGACTGCAGATTATCGGATTTGTGGAATATACTTATATGGAGGGGCTGACAGATGAGACCCGCAGGGAGGCGTATGAGAAGCTGATGACTTATGATATCCCTTGTATCGTGTTCAGCCGTGACCTGAAGCCGGATCCTATTTTCCTGGAGACAGCGATCCGACATGAAGTTCCTGTATTATCTACCAAGAAATCCACTTCCGATTTCATGTCAGAGATCATCCGCTGGCTGAATGTCAAGCTGGCTCCCTGCATCTCCGTACACGGCGTACTGGTGGATGTCTACGGCGAGGGTGTCCTGATCACCGGTGAGAGCGGCATCGGTAAGTCTGAGGCGGCTCTGGAACTGATCAAGAGAGGACATCGTCTGGTAACCGATGATGTGGTAGAACTCCGTAAAGTAAGCGATGATACCCTGGTAGGCTCAGCTCCGGATATCACGAAGCATTTCATCGAACTGCGAGGTATTGGTATCGTGGATGTCAAGGCTCTGTTCGGTGCATCCTCCGTAAAAGATACGCAGACGATCGATCTGGTCATCCGCCTGGAAGACTGGGATAAAGATAAAGAGTACGACAGACTGGGACTGGAAGAAAGTTACACCGAATATCTGGGAAATAAGGTAGTGTGCCACAACATTCCGATCCGTCCCGGACGTAATCTGGCGGTGATCTGTGAGACCGCAGCAGTTAACCATCGTCAGAAGAAGATGGGTTACAATGCTGCAAAGGAACTGTACACCCGTGTACAGAATTCCCTGGCAAAAAGACGTGAGGAGGACGAAGATGATGAGTAAGTATGCATTTGGAGTAGATGTGGGAGGAACCACAGTTAAATTAGGACTGTTCAATGACGAAGGACAGGTGCTGGACAAGTGGGAGATCCCTACGGTCAAGGATAACGGTGGAGAGAAAGTTCTGCCGGATATCGCAGCATCCATCAAAAATAAAATGCAGGAAAAGAACATCACCGCAGCAGATCTGGTAGGCGTGGGAATCGGCGCTCCCGGTGCGGTAAATGCCGATGGCTTCATGGTCAATGGTGCTGTTAATATCGGCTGGGGATCTTTTGACCTTGCTGAAACACTGAAAAAAGAACTGGATCTGGACGTTACCGTGAAAGCGGGCAACGATGCCAATGTTGCAGCCCTGGGCGAAATGTGGCAGGGCGGAGGTAAAGGCTATTCCAACCTGGTAGCCGTTACTTTAGGAACCGGTGTCGGCGGAGGTATCATCATTGACGGCAAAATCCTGACCGGAACCAACGGTGCAGGTGGTGAGATCGGACATATTCACATGGAAGATAATGAGACAGAAGTCTGCGGCTGCAAGAACAAGGGCTGTCTGGAGCAGTATGCATCTGCTACCGGAATTACCCGCCTGGCGAACAGACGCCTGGCAAAAGACGATGCACCCAGCATTCTGCGTGGCAGTGAGATCTCTGCCAAGACGGTATTCGATGCAGTTAAGGCAGGGGACAAAGTAGCGATCGAGATCGCAGAACAGTTCGGTGAATATCTTGGCAAGGGACTTGCAGCAGTAGCCAGCGTAGTTGATCCCCAGATTTTTGTCATTGGCGGCGGTGTATCCAAAGCCGGAGATATTTTATTCAAATACATAGAGCCTTCTTATAAGAGATGTGCTTTCGGTCCCTGCAAGCAGGCGAAATTCGCCCTGGCCAAGCTTGGAAATGATGCCGGAATCTACGGCGCTGCAGCACTGGTATTAAAGTAGGCCTGTTTGGAATAACTATAATAAAAAGAAAGAGCGGCCTGATATACATGATAAGTGCAGCAGTGATAGAAGCATTAAAAGAAATCGTACCGGCAGAGAAGATCCTGTTTCAGGAACCTATGAAATTGCATACTACCTTCCGCATTGGCGGACCGGCGGATTGCCTGATCTATCTGGAAAATGAAGATCAGCTCTGCAGGATACAGAAGTATCTGCGTCTGGTGGATGTCCCTTATACGGTGATCGGTAACGGGAGCAACCTGTTAGTAGATGATGGCGGTTACCGGGGAATTGTTCTGGTGATCGGAAAATACATGAGCAGGATTGAAGTGAAGGACACATGCCTGGAGGCAGAGGCGGGAGCCCTGATGAGCCAGGTAGCGAAGACCGCAAAAGAGAACGGTCTGACCGGTCTGGAATTCGCAGCGGGGATTCCCGGCACTGTGGGCGGCGGAGCCGTGATGAATGCCGGAGCCTATGGCGGGGAGATGAGCCAGGTAGTGACTACTGTGACGGTAGTCAATCGTAACGGAGAGATCATGGAGCTGGATAACAGTACCATGGAGTACGGTTATCGTACCAGTGTCATTCAGAATCAGCCCTTTGTGGTTACGAAAGTGACTTTCCGGCTGCAGCCCGGGGATCCGCAGGAGATAGCAGCTAAAATGGAAGAACTGGCGATCCGCCGCAGAGAGAAGCAGCCGCTGGAATATCCCAGCGCCGGTAGTACTTTTAAACGTCCCGAGGGACATTTTGCCGGACAGCTGATCATGGAGGCGGGGCTCCGTGGATATTCCGTAGGAGGAGCCAAAGTGTCAGATAAGCATTGCGGTTTTATCATTAATACCGGCAATGCTACCGCAGAAGATGTAAAAGATGTGATCTGGGAAGTACAGAGAAGGGTGAAGGAACGTTTTCACGTCGATCTGGAACCGGAGATCAAAATGCTGTAACTATTCAGAGCCTTGAAGAGATGATTTTGTGAATGTGATTCTGAATAGTTACGATAGAATAACGAGGTGCATATGAGATTTGTAGTAGTAACAGGTATGAGTGGTGGCGGAAAAAGAACGGCATTAAAGCTTTTGGAGGATGCCGGATTTTACTGCGTGGATAATCTGCCGGTATCTCTGGTGGAAAAGTTCGTGGAACTGATTGCCATGCCCGGCAGTGAGATCAGTAAGGTAGCGTTAGGGCTGGATGTCCGTGCGGACCAGAATTTTACGGATGCCACCCGTATTTTGGAACAATTAAAGGAAAAAGGCTACAAATTCGAGATTTTGTTTATGGACTCCGATGATACTGCTCTGATAAAACGGTATAAGGAAACCAGACGTGTGCACCCTCTTGCCGCAGATGGCAGAGTGGAAGACGGCATTCATAAGGAACGTAAGATCTTAGAGACCATCCGCAAGAATTCAGATTATGTTATTGATACCTCCAACCTGTTGGTCAGAGAACTGAAGGAAGAGTTGGATCGTATTTTTGTTCAGAATGAAGAATACAATAGTCTTATGGTAACGGTTATGTCCTTCGGATTCAAGCACGGAATCCCCGCAGATGCAGATCTGGTATTTGATGTAAGATTCCTGCCGAATCCTTACTATATAGAAGATTTGAAGCCAAAGACCGGTAATGACAAAGAGGTACAGGATTATGTGTGCAGCTTTCCGGAGACCGGAGTTTTCCTGGACAAGCTGACGGACATGATTCAGTTTCTGATCCCGAACTATGTTAAAGAGGGAAAATACCGGCTGGTGATCGCCATCGGCTGTACCGGTGGCAAACACCGAAGTGTTACTCTGGCGAACAAGTTGTATGAACGTATGAAGGCAGAAGGTCATTATGGTATCAAATTATACCATCGTGATGTACCCAGAGAAGGAATCTAACATGTCATTTTCGAGTGAGGTAAAGGAAGAACTGGCGAAGAGAATCAGCCCGGCAAGACATTGCCAGATCGCAGAGCTTGCAGCGATCATGCACTTTAGTGGTCAATACGGACGCTCTGCAGAGGGAGATTTTATGATCGGTTTCCAGACGGAAAACGAGGCGGTTGTCAGAAAAGGCTTTACATTATTGAAAAAAACATATAATATAGATACTGATGTTAAAATCAGCGAGGAAAAAATGCGCAGTGTGATTGACAAGATTGGAGATCTGTCGGAGCCTGTAAGTCCCCTGTTG
This sequence comes from Simiaoa sp., assembly GCF_051972595.1. Taxonomy (NCBI): domain Bacteria; kingdom Bacillati; phylum Bacillota; class Clostridia; order Lachnospirales; family Lachnospiraceae; genus Simiaoa; species Simiaoa sp. The sequence continues at coordinate 15,625 of NZ_JBOKRY010000038.1, forward strand.
ATTAAAAATTCCTGCTGTCAAAGAGCATTTTTAAGAGGAGCTTTTCTCTGCATTGGTTCTATGAGCGACCCGCAGAAGAGTTATCACCTGGAATTTGTATGCACTGATGAGGACAAAGCGAGACAACTACAGAGTGTGATACAGGGATTTGGTATAGAAGCCAAGATCGTGCTTCGGAAGAAGTATTACGTTGTCTATCTGAAGGAAGGATCCGGCATTGTGGACCTTCTGAATGTATGTGAGGCACCCGTTGCCTTAATGAAACTGGAGAATTTAAGAATTGTAAAGGAAATGCGCAATTCCGTAAATCGAAGAGTAAATTGTGAGACCGCCAACATTACGAAGACCGTAAATGCGGCGACCAGACAGATAGAGGATATTATTTATATCCGGGATCACTACGGACTGGAGAATCTGCCGGAACCTTTGAGCCAGATGGCGGAAGCCAGACTGGAGAATCCGGATGCTCCGCTGAAGGAACTGGGAGAATACCTGGACCCGCCCGTGGGAAAGTCCGGTGTGAACCACAGATTACGCAAACTCAGTGAATTAGCAGATAGGATCAGGACGTAAAAGAGGAGGAAAATTATGACAAAAAGGAGCATTAAGGTCAGACTGGAAGACGGTCTGGACGCAAGACCGGTGGCACTGTTAGTACAGGAGGCCAGCAAGTACGAAAGCAACATTTACATTGAAGTAGACGATAAGCGGATCAATGCCAAGAGTATCATGGGCATGATGAGCCTGGGACTTTGCGCAGGCGAAGAGCTTACGGTAGCTGCAGAGGGTGCAGATGAGCAGACCGCTGTGGACAACATTGAGAAGTTTTTAAGCGGTCAGGTGGCTTAAGAACATAGTATGACGAGGAGCGGGGCTGATAGAGAATTCTGTTAGTCCCGTTTTGCATATTTTGAGGATAGTGTTTATGAAGAAGATGTTATTTATCTATAATCCGAAAGCCGGAAAGGCACAGATCCGCAACAAACTGGCAGATATTCTGGATGTATTTACCAGAGGCGGTTATGAGATCACAATCTATCCCACACAGAAAAGAGAAGATGCCATGGAGAAGACCATGACGCGCGACAGGGATTACGATATCGTAGTCTGCAGCGGTGGAGACGGTACTTTGGATGAAGTGGTCACCGGTATGATCCGCAGTGGCTTTCGCACACCCATCGGTTATATTCCGGCAGGAAGCACGAACGATTTCGGGGGAAGTCTGGGATTACCGAAAAATATGGTGCACGCAGCGGAAAGTATTGTAAACGGGAATAATTTTGCCTGTGATGTGGGAGCCTTTAACGAGGATATATTTGTCTATATTGCAGCGTTCGGATTGTTCACGGATGTTTCCTATGAGACCGGACAGGATATGAAAAATGTACTGGGTCATATGGCATATCTGCTGGAAGGCATGAAGCGTCTGCCGGCGATCCGTTCTTACCCCATGAGGATCAACTATGAGGATACGACGATAGAGGATGATTTTATCTTCGGCATGGTGACGAATTCCGTGTCCGTAGGCGGATTCAAGCGGATCACCGGCAAAAATGTCAAACTGGATGACGGTGTATTTGAAGTGACACTGATCAAGCGCCCGAAGAATCCTATGGAGCTGAACAATATTATGGTTTCGCTGTTGAATCGTGACATTGACACCAATGCCATGTATTGCTTCAGGACTTCCAGGCTGGAGATTACGTCTGCCGAGCCACTGCCCTGGACGCTGGACGGAGAATACGGCGGAACTCATACGAAAGTAGTGATCGAGAATATCTGTAAGGGCATGGATATTCGTGTGGAGTAGAAGGAATCTTAAAATTTGGTAAAAATTTAACAATAAGCTGTTCCCTTTTTGTTAGAGTTGTGTTATAGTTTGGGTAGTCACAAAGTGATTATTCGAAATGTTTTTCCCGTGTGCATTTAGGAATGGATTACATTTCGAATATCCTAACAAGAATGAGTATATAAAATGGAGGTATTGAAATGTTAGTATCCGCAACAGAAATGCTCAAAAAAGCAAAAGCAGGCCACTATGCAGTAGGTCAGTTCAACATCAACAATCTGGAGTGGACAAAGTCCATCCTGCTCACCGCTAAGGAACTTCGTTCCCCTGTTATCCTGGGTGTATCCGAGGGTGCCGGCAAATACATGGGCGGTTATGATGTAGTCGTTGGTATGGTAAACGGACTGTTAAAGGATCTGGACATTGATGTTCCCGTTGCTCTGCATCTGGATCATGGCTCTTTCGAAGGCTGCTATAAGTGTATTGAAGCAGGTTTCTCTTCCATCATGTTTGATGGTTCGCATTATCCTATCGCTGAGAACGTAGAGAAGACCACTGAGCTGGTTAAGGCTGCTCACAGCAAGGGACTTTCCATCGAGGCAGAAGTTGGTTCTATCGGTGGTGAGGAAGACGGCGTTATCGGTATGGGCGAGTGCGCTGATCCTAAGGAGTGTAAGTCTATCGCTGATCTGGGAGTTGATTTCCTGGCAGCAGGTATCGGTAACATCCATGGTAAATACCCCGCTAACTGGAAGGGCTTAAGCTTCGAAACTCTGGCAGCTGTACAGGAGCTGACAGGTGAGCTTCCTCTGGTTCTGCACGGTGGTACAGGTATCCCCGCAGATCAGATCAAGAAGGCAATCGACCTGGGCGTATCCAAGATCAACGTTAACACCGAGTGCCAGCTGGCATTTGCTGATGCTACCCGTAAGTACATCGAGGCTGGTAAGGATCTCGAAGGCAAGGGCTTTGACCCTCGTAAGCTCTTAGCTCCCGGCGCAGAAGCTATCAAGGCTACTGTTAAGGAGAAGATGGAACTGTTCGGATCTGTTGGTAAGGCTGAATAATTTTGACATAATAAAAATCTCTCGCAGTGATGCGGGAGATTTTTTTGCAAAAAAATAACTATCCGGCGTAGTGTTCTACCGCGATAGCTGTAATTTTACCCCTAGAAAGGGAGGATGCCAAGGATTCTGATCCTTGGCATTTATTATGAAAAAGTTTTTTAAACAAGAAACTGTTGTGTGCTACTTTGTTTGTTTCTATGGTTATAGTATATGAAACAGAAATGTCCAAAACGTGTTGTGGAATTGAAGATTCCTTGAAGAATTTGTAAACAAAATATGAACAACTATTCAGAGAGAAATAAATAAGCACTACTGTACGTCGAATACTTGTATTCGTAAGAACAGCAGCGCTTATTTATTTAACGAAGTAACCACATGAGCAAAAGTAAAGCATCGAAGATGCGATTTTGCGAATGGGATTCTGAATAGTTGAACTGAGCGGTTGGTTTATCGATCCAGCCTGTTAGGCTCGGGATAAGTCTCACCGAAGGTATCTACGGTAACGTTTGCCATTACCTGATCCTCCAGGGGACGATCGCTGTAATCAGTAGCGGTCTCGGCAATTTTATTTACTACATCCATACCCTCGATGACTTTGCCGAAAGCAGCGTAAGAACCATCCAGATGAGGGCTGGTCTTATGCATGATGAAGAACTGGCTGCCTGCGGAATCGGGATGCATAGCTCTGGCCATGGACAGAACGCCTTCGGTATGCTTCAGATCGTTGCTTACGCCGTTAGCAGCGAATTCACCCTTGATGCTGTAGCCGGGGCCACCACATCCGGTGCCGTCAGGACATCCACCCTGGATCATGAAACCGCGGATCACACGGTGGAAGATCAGACCGTCATAGAAATGCTTGTTGATCAGACTGATAAAATTGTTAACGGATTCAGGTGCAATTTCGGGATAAAGTTCACACTTGATTACACCGCCATCCTTCATAGTAATAGTAACAATAGGATTCTTTGCCATAATGATTTCCTTTCTTTTGGAACTTTGTGTATAATAAATAGTATAACCATTATTTTAGATGATTCTGGGGAAAACGTAAAGAGGAGAATTGCCGCAGATGTATTTTTTGAAGCAGGTGTCAATAGAAACAGATCCGGAAAATGTTCCGGAGGAAAAACGTGAAGACTACCGTGAAAAGTATGACACGCAAATGAGGGCATTGCAGAATACACTCAGGCTGCATAGGACAGGAGGAACATCTTCCGAAGGCGCAAATGGATCTGAAAGCGAAAACGCCGGAACGGAAAACGGGCAGGGAAGACTCTGGATCGTAGATAACGGAAAGCGTGCACAGAAACTATTGGAAAGGGGCTGCCCGGTGCTTGTCTGGCTCCATGAGGACAACAGAGATCAGGACTTTAGTGGTGTGCGTTATGCCTGCGAAAATATCGGTGAATTGGATTTTGATTATCTGGAGAAGGTCTACCGCAGGTATGCGGGGATTCCCTGGGATATCCTGACTACGGAACGATGCCTTGTCCGGGAGACGACAAAAGAGGATCTGGATGCACTGTATGCAATCTATGCGGAACCTTCTGTTACCCGGTACACGGAAGGGCTCTATCCTGAGCGGGCGCAGGAAGAAGCTTATCTGGAAGATTATACGGAAAATATGTATTACTTTTATAATTACGGTGTCTGGACGATCTGCGATAAGGCTACCGGACGGGTGATCGGCAGAGCTGGCTTCTCCAACAGGGAAGGCTATGAGGATCCGGAGCTGGGCTTCGTCATCGGTGTCCCGTGGCAAGGCTGCGGCTATGCAACGGAAGTATGCAGGGCATTATTACAATACGGAAAAGAAGAATTGGGATTTGAGAAGGTACAGATGCTGGTGATGCCGGAGAATAGGGTGTCGCTGCGACTGGCTGAAAAACTGGGGTTCCACAGGCAGGATCGGATGACATGGGAAGGAATCTTATATGAACGGCTTCTGCTGGAACTGTAAAAAATGTAAAGAAATTATAAAAATATGGTTGACACTCTAAAACCACGGTGCTATACTCTCAACATAGCAAAGGCGCTACAGAATAAAACTGTAGCGCCCTTTTTGTTTGGCAGTATCACAACGCGCGTGGCCGGACAAAAATAGCGTAAGGGTATGTGGAAAACAGTTTAACTGCTATACCCTAAGGATGCGATGCAATGGGGCTTCGAAGGATGAGACCATAGTATCGCATATTTTTTTACACCGGTGAAGTATGGTGGAAGATATTTCACGAAGAGTGAGGAGGAAAATGTTATGACAGAAGAAATCTTAAGCGCAGTAGACGGTCAATTATTTGCAGTCTGGTTTCTGATCGGTGCGGCCCTGGTGTTCTGGATGCAGGCAGGATTCGCAATGGTGGAGACCGGATTTACCAGAGCCAAGAATGCCGGTAATATCCTGATGAAGAATCTGATGGATTTCTGTATCGGTACCGTAGTGTTTATTCTGATTGGTTTTGGATTGTTACTTGGTGAAGATGTAGTAGGTCTGATCGGTAAGCCCGGTCTGGATATCTTCACAGCATATGGAGATTTTGATTACTCCAATTTCGTATTTAACCTGGTGTTCTGTGCTACCACCGCTACCATCGTATCCGGTGCCATGGCAGAGAGAACCAAATTCTTATCCTATTGTATTTATTCCGGAGTGATCTCCGCACTGATCTATCCCATCGAAGCACACTGGATCTGGGGTGGCGGCTGGCTGTCACAGCTTGGCTTCCATGATTTTGCCGGTTCCTGTGCAATTCACATGGTAGGTGGTATTTCCGCACTGATCGGAGCAAAACTGTTAGGACCCCGTATCGGTAAGTTTGATAAGGACAAGAGTGGTAAGATCGTAAAAGTAAATGCATTTCCCGGACATAACCTTCCGATCGGATGTCTCGGTGTATTCATTCTGTGGCTCGGCTGGTATGGATTCAACGGTGCCGCTTGTACTTCTGTAGAGCAGTTAGGTTCCGTATTCCTTACCACTACCGTAGCTCCCGCAGTTGCAACCGTAGTCTGCATGATTTTTACCTGGATCAAGTATGGCAAACCCGATGTATCTATGTGCCTGAATGCATCTTTGGCAGGTCTGGTAGCAATTACTGCTCCTTGTGATGTGACCGACTGCTTCGGTGCTATCGTAATTGGTGCTGTTGCAGGACTTCTGGTAGTATTCGGGGTATGGCTTCTGGATTACAAGTTACATATTGATGATCCCGTAGGTGCAGTTGCAGTACATTGCCTGAACGGTATCTGGGGTACCATTGCAACCGGTCTGTTCGCAACCACTTCCGCACCCGGTAACGACAGTATTGTAGGTCTGTTCTATGGCGGCGGATTCAAGCAGCTTGGTATACAGCTGTTAGGTTTTGTAAGTGTAGCAGCATGGACTGCAGTAACCATTACCATTGCATTCCTGATCATCAAGGCAACCGTTGGCTTACGCGTATCTGAGGAAGAGGAAATTGTAGGTCTGGATTCCTGCGAGCATGGTCTTCCTTCCGCATATGCAGGCTTCAGCATTATGGATATTTCCAACACTATGACCATGGAGGTAAATGAAAATACCAGCCTTGGTGTAAGTGATTATGACGCAGCTTCCGCAACCATGAAGGAAGCAGCAGTAAAGGTAGAGACAGTTCCGGCAGCAATTCCTGCAACCGGAATCTACAAAGTAGTGGTTATTGCAAAGCTTGCCCGGTTCGAAGTGCTGAAGAAAGCACTGAACGATCTGGGTGTTACCGGTATGACCATGACACAGGTTATGGGCTGTGGCGTACAGAAGGGCGCCGGCGAGATGTATCGTGGAGTTGAGATGGATGCGACCCTGCTTCCTAAGGTGAAGGTTGAAGTCGTAGTCAGCAAGATCCCTGTAGCTACCGTGATCGAGGCTGCCAAGAAGGCCCTGTACACCGGACATATCGGCGATGGCAAGATCTTCGTATACAACGTTGACAAGGTAGTAAAGGTTCGTACCGGCGAAGAAGACTTCGCAGCTCTGCAAGACGTGGAGTAATAATGCCAGGGTTATAATCCCTAAGACACGACGTGCTTGCACAAGAGTGGCTTGCCCCTAACTTAGCTTTTATCTAATCCCTCAATTTGGTATATACAGAGTGCTGTGCCCGGATGCTGCGACTCATCCGGGTGCAGACAAGGACCCCGGGTGCTTCCACCACCCGGGGTTTTTCCTGCCCGGGCTGTGACAGAGATTGCCCTCTTGAAAAGGTTCTGCGGAAATGATACTATCATCGTAGAAGTATAGATTTTCAAAGGGTATAATATACATGGAAGAAAATACAAAGAAGACACAAAAGCAGACAGAAAATGTTATAGAGAAAGAGAACAAGATCGTAACGGGAGTCATCTGGCAGCAGCTGCTCCTGTTCTTTTTCCCTATTTTGTTCGGGACCTTTTTTCAACAATTATATAATGCTGCGGATGCGGTGATCGTAGGACGCTTTGTCGGAAAAGAAGCTTTGTCGGCGGTAGGTGGCGGCACCGGTACGCTGATCCAGCTGCTGGTGGGATTTTTCGTGGGATTGTCCAGCGGTGCCACGGTCATTATCTCTCAGTATTATGGAGCAAAACGGGCAGAGATGGTAGGCTATGCTGTACATACCTCCATTGCGTTCAGCCTGGTGGCGGGAATCGGCATGATGATCGTGGGTATTACGGCGGCACCATGGGCACTGCGCGCGATGTCTACACCTGAGGATATTTTGGGACCGTCGACAACCTATATCCGAATCTATTTTCTGGGCGTTATCGGGAATCTGATCTACAACATGGGCGCAGGTATCCTGCGGGCTGTGGGGGATTCCAAGAGACCGCTGTATTTTCTGATCGTCAGCTGCCTGACCAATATTGTACTGGACATTGTGTTTGTCATCGGACTGCATATGGGTGTGGCAGGTGCCGCACTTGCTACGATCCTGTCGCAGGCGCTCAGTGCTGTGCTGGTATTGTGGGTGCTGATGCGGACAAAAGATATGCATCGTCTGGAACTGAGCAAGATCCGTTTTGATGGAAGAATGTTCCACAGGATCATCCGGATCGGACTTCCGGCGGGATTGCAGTCGGTAATGTATACATCGTCCAATATTCTGATCCAGTCCAGCGTGAATGCACTGGGAACGGATACGGTAGCGGCATGGACAGCATACAGCAAGATTGACAGCCTGTTCTGGATGATCGTCAATGCCTTTGGTATATCGATCACTACCTTTGTGGGACAGAATTATGGTGCGGGGAAAATGGATCGTGTACACAAGGGAGTCCGTACCTGTATGGGAATTACAGCCGGGGCAACCGTACTGTTGTCTGTGATCCTCTATAATTATGCATCGATCTGTTATCAACTGTTTACCACGGATGCTCAGGTGGTAGTGATCGGAGAACAGATTCTGCACTTTTTGGTACCCACATATTTTACCTATATTGCCATTGAGATTTTGTCCGGTACTCTGCGCGGTATCGGCGACAGCTGGCTTCCCATGATCATCTGCTGTCTGGGGATCTGCGCGCTACGTGTGGTATGGATCCTGACAGCCGTACCTCTGAAAAATGACATTCTCACCATTGTGTTCAGCTATCCGCTGACCTGGACGGTGACAAGTATTGCTTTTATTGTATATTACCTGTTTTTCAGCCGCCTGAAGATTGTGGGAAGTAAGAGATAATTCGTAAGATATTGCACTTTATTCTATATAATTCGCATAGAAATGGGATGAAAATAAATTTATAATAAAGAAATGAAGGAAAGAAAAGAAGGAGGTTATTTAAATGTATCAGGCAGATGAAAAAAGATATGAAGAAATGAAATACAACCGCTGTGGTGCAAGTGGATTGCAGCTTCCGGCAGTCTCTCTGGGACTGTGGCACAATTTTGGCTCCAATGGGAATTTTGACAACATGCTGGACATGTGTCACACTGCTTTTGATCACGGTATCACACACTTCGATCTGGCGAACAACTACGGACCGGTATACGGTGCGGCAGAAGAGAATTTCGGTCGTATTCTGAAAAAGGATCTGGGTGTATATCGTGATGAACTGGTGATTTCCACGAAAGCCGGTTATGATATGTGGCCCGGACCTTACGGCAACTGGGGCAGCAAAAAGTATCTCGTGGCCAGCCTGGATCAGAGCCTGAAGCGCATGGGACTGGATTATGTGGATATCTTCTACCATCACAGACCGGATCCAAATACACCGTTGGAGGAGACCGTTCGTGCACTGGACGGCATTGTGAAATCTGGTAAGGCATTGTATGTGGGAATATCCAATTACAATAAAGAACAGACCATTGCAGCGGCAGAATTGTTCAAGGAGCTGGGCACCCCGTTCATTATCAACCAGAGAAAATATTCCATGTTTGTAAGAGATATTGAGAAGGATGGTCTGAAAGATTACGCGGCAGCTCACGGCATCGGTATCATTACCTTCAGCCCTCTGGCACAGGGACTTCTGACCGACCGTTATCTCCACGGTATTCCCGAGGACAGCCGTGTCCGTACCGACGGCAGGTTCCTGAAAGAAGCGGCGATCGTGGAAGAGACATTGAAGAAGGTACGTGCACTGAACGATCTGGCATCCCAGAGAGGACAGACCCTGGCACAGATGGCACTGTCCTGGATCTTAAGGGATGGGGATATTACCAGTGTTCTGATTGGAGCTTCCAAGCCTTCACAGATCCTGGATAATATTGGAATTGTACATGCAACCTCCTTCAGCGATGAAGAAAGACGTAAGATTGAAGAGATTCTGGCATAAAAAAAGCCGGTGCCTGCAAGAATATTGCAGACGCCGGCTTTCACGTTATCTTCCGTAGAAAATCTGCGCGATCGGAGAGTCCGGGGACAGGATCACGGTTTTATTATCACCGGTCATGGAAGCCTTCAGAGCATCCAGGCTTCTGACGAAGGAATAGAAATCCTGCTTGGATTCATCGGCATAGGCCTCTGACAGAATACGCATGTATTCCGCTTCTCCCTCCGCAATGAGAATTTCCGCGTTTTTATTGGCTTCCGACAGGAGCACGTTGACCTCCTTATCCGTGGTATTGCGGATCTTCTGTGCCTCGGAGCTTCCCTCTGCGGTATAGGTCGCGGAGATATTTTCGCGTTCGGAGATCATGCGCTCGTACACAGCGGCTTTGTTGTCACTGGGCAGATCCAGCTGTTTGGTTTCGAAGGAGAGCAATTCAATACCGTATTGCTCGGTGGTGTTCCCAATGTTTTTCATGATGGCTGCCGCCAGCTCTCCGTCACGTCCGGAGATCACATCATTCTGAGTAGTGCTGCTGATGATGTTCTTGGTAGAGTTATATACGATGGTGTCCAGACGGCTCTCAGCGTTGGAGATGGAAGAGTTCAGGGTCTGGGCAAATTTCAGAGGATCGTTGATCTGCCACAAAATGTAACTGTCGCAGATCATGGTCTTTTTGTCACTGGTGATGACATCGGAGGAAGACAGATCATAGAGCAGGATCTGCTTTGGGAGCTTATCGACGCTCTGTACAAAAGGAATCTTAAAGGTAACACCTGCAGAACTCACTACATGGTCTACTTTACCGAACTGTCGGATCAGACTGTATTCGTTTTCGTTGGTAACGACAATGCTGGAGGATCCGATGATCAGCAGCACCAGTACCAATAGAATCAGAGATATATTTTTTAATTTTTTCATATTATTAAAACTGCCTTTCTGTAGACAATGATTATTGTGCGGTTTCAGAGGTACTGTTTTCCGTGGAAGAACCGGTTGTCGTACCTGTGAAAGATTCCAAAGGGTAGAAGGTCTGTGTATTGCCGTTGGGGCTTTCGATGACTACCTTGAGATCCGGCAGGACTTCTTCCATGGTCTCGTAGAACATACGCTGTTTGGTGACGGCCGGGTTCTTGATATATTCCTCGTACATAGCGTTAAAACGTGCAACCTGTGCAGTAGCCTCATTGATGCGCTCGGTCTTTTGTGCTTCGGCGTCCTTAATGATACCGTCTGCCTGTGCCTGCGCCAGAGGAAGCTGCTCATTGCGGTATTTGTTGGCATTGTTCAGAGCGGTTTCTTTTCCCTGCTTGGCGGTTTCTACGGCCTTGAAAGCCTCCATGACTTCGGAGGTAGGCGGCTCGGAATCCTGGATCGTGATATTCACCAGCTGAATACCGATATCCTGTTCGCTCAGACGCTCCAGAATCATTTCTTTAATAGCAGCCTGAATCTCATTTTTACCGGTGGTCAGTACGTCATCTACCGGATAGCTGCCGATGACAGTGCGGATACAGCTCTGGCTGATGTTACGCAGGATCAGCACAGGATCTTTGGAAGCATAGACTGCTTTTACCGGATCGCTGAAACGATACTCTACGAAGAAATCGACGTTGACAAAATTGTAATCGGAAGTGATCATGAGAGAATCGTCGGTTTCCGAAGAATTGGAATCTACATCATATCCCAGGGAAAATCCCTGAATGGTGGTATTGACCTTGCGGACCTGCTGGATGAACGGTATCTTAAAATGAAGTCCGGGATCCGTAACCGCTTTAGCCTGTCCTAAGGTGATCAGAACCGCCTGTTCCTGTTCGCGGATCTGGTAAGTGGAATTAAAAGTAAAAATAGCGATTACCAGAATCACAAGAATGATGCCGGGGATTTTCCACCAGCTTTTTTTCGTTTTTGCTGCTTCCGCGGTGCCGGAACCTAAATCTTCAAAGCCGTTCTGGCGATTACGGAAGGAGTTGAATTTTTTCATAAATAATATGCTCCCTTCTTACTGGAATTCGTTTACTTGTTGTATACTTTACTATATTAAAGGATGAATGGAAGGAAGGCAATGGAAAGTTCTGCACGTTAAAGATGGTTAATGCCGGATTCTTATCAGTTGCAAAATTGTTCCGGTCGTAATATGATGAAAACATGTGGGTTGAAAATCACCATATTTTTTAAACCACAATAGAAATTACAGTAGAAAAGGATGAAAAAGATGAAAGTATATACTTGTTTTCCCGGTGGAAAAGCCAAAGCATTGACCATGAGTTATGATGACGGTAAGGTACAGGACAGACGCCTGATCGACATTTTCAATAAATATGGTATCAAAGGAACGTTTAATCTGAATTACGGTCAGGTGGGAGAACGCCCCCGCATGACTTTTGAAGAAATGGAAGGGCTGTATGCGGGACATGAGATCGCAACCCATACCATGACGCATCCAACCATTGAGAGATGTCCGTTAGTGGAAGTGGCACAGGAGCTTCTGGAGGATCGGAAAGGTCTGGAGAAATGGACAGGACAGATCGTCAGGGGACATGCGTATCCCAACGGTTCTTACAGTGAGGAGATCAAGCAGCTGTATCGCCAGCTGGGCGTGGCTTATGCCAGAGTTGTAGAGACGGTTCCGGATTTTGCACTGCCAAAGGATCCGCTGGAGTGGCATGCTACCTGCCATCACGATGACCCGAAGCTGATGGAGTATGCGGAATTTTTTGCTGATTTCAAGAAGAGCCAGTACCTGAAGCTGATGTATGTCTGGGGGCACAGCTACGAGTTCGATAATAATGACAACTGGGATGTGATCGAGAACTTCTGTAAATACATGGGCGGCAGAGACGACATCTGGTACGCCACCAATATTGAGATCATTGATTATATGGATGCAGCGAAACGTTTACAGTTCTCTGCGGATTACGAAAAGGTATATAACCCCAATGCCTGCAGCGTATGGCTGCAGCTTGACAGTGACAAGTGCGTGGAGATCAAGGGCGGAACCCTGGTGGATCTGAATACATTGCTGTAAAAAGTTAAGCCGGATAGCGATGACTGTCCGGTAGGTGTGCTGGAGAATACACTGATGAAAACCATAAAACTTGCGGACAGACAGTAAGAAAGATAGGATAGTAAAGACCGGATGGTGAGCGATCGCTGTCTGGTTTTTAGAGTCTAATGCATAATCCCTTATAATTATTCGTTTTTGCTACTCTTATACATTTTCTATTAATTTTTTGCTAATGGGGAGCTTATTTTTTGATAAGTTGTCGTGCAATTTATTAGAATGGAATTTTTGAAAGAGCCAGCACCTTGAATGGGCTGTCTCTTTCAATGTCACCTGTAATTGACAAACTGGAAGTTATGAACTCAAGCTCGTTACCAGTGACGAATATCTTTCTGTCTTATTTATGATATCTTCCTCAGTAACACCATAATAACTGTATAAATCTCTGGCTATTTTCTTTAACTTTTTCATTACCGCTTTATTTCCTGAATAAGACATTCCAAATATATTCCAAGTATAATCTATTTCCATTTCAAGAAAATTATCATTAATTTCTATTTTATACAAATGAAAATCCATAGGAATTATACTATCGGGCATTTCAGCAATCATTTCACTTCGAGTCTTTATTTTACCAAAATACTCTATAACAGATGCTTCATTAAAATAATCTGGTAATGGAATATCCTTCATTTCACCCAAAAGTTCTGGTTCATGTTGCAAAATCAAACTTTCTTTTAGGCATTTTATTTGTTCAATATATTCTCTATTGCCTGGAGCAATTTCTGTCAATCCGTATTTTTCTTTTGCATACTGTACTGTTTCAGAAAGAGAATGCGGATTTGCAACTATTGTCTTCTCTACTTTTTTTCTCTTATATCTATATATGCTATTTTTGATCCTAACCTTTAATGGTTGCTTTTCTGAAGGTCCAGCTATAAAAATGCTTGTAGGACCATCTGCACCACCTATGATTGAAACCCCATTTTTACTTTTTTGTTCCATTCGTCTTTTCCTCACAACTCCCGATTTTTCGTTCTCTGCGACTTCCTAATAAACGGGAAGTTATGGCTTTAATTTTCTCCAAATAACCAGCTTTAGGACAATACATACGACCACCACAACAGCAACCATGGCACCATCCAACAGTAACTCTGTGTACCACGGTGCAGACTGCATGACATATAGATTTGAATAGGTTTTAAAATGCCAAAACTTATAAATTCCGAACCCAATGAAAACTCCTATGAATGAACCGATAACGATGTTTAAAAAACAATTCAACTTTCTCAGCATGGCAGTGCACCCCTTTCCAAATTCTGATTTCTCAGTTTCAAAAACTGGAAGTTGTTAGTTGTTTGGAATCACTTCTCCATTTTCATCTAAAAGATAGATTGCATAAACCGTTCCTATCTGCAATGGATCACTTTCCATTACATCACCATTAAATACAACACGGATATTATCATCTACATTCAATTCTGGTGCTCCTCCTGCTGATACTACATCTTTTGTAACAGAAAATTCCTCATCAACAGAAATCCCACTATTAAATGCTTCTATACACCTAACATCAACATATTCTTTATTTACTTCCAAAACTTTTGCATTAAAATATGCTTGTCCTGCTTCATTTTCATTTTTACATCCAGACAACGCTACTATACAGCCCAATACTGCTAAAATAGATAACCACCTTTTCATACTCAACACCTCTTTAAATTCCGATTTTCTCAATTCTCCAAACTTGAAGTTGTTTATCCAAAATGAAATGGAATAACCATATCAAGTAAAACTG